>JAJYBX010000058.1 GCA_021778785.1 Acidobacteriota bacterium | reverse complement strand
CCTCGACTGAACGGGCAGGTCTTTGCTGAACTGTGGAGGTTCATCCGGGCTGTCTCCTCGAAAGCTGGTGTGTGGTAACAACAGCTTCCCAGCTCAGTCCGGATGAACAACCTCCTTGGCAGTTACATCTAGACGCCGCCGGCCCCCGCACCCAGGACGCGGAAGGTGCTAAAGGGAATGGGGCGCCGCGGCATGGCAGGCCGGTCCGGGCATCTTGCCCGAGAGCTGCACCAGGATCAGGGCGCTCACTTCCCCAGGCAGGCGAGGGCCTCGGCGAGGCAGGCCTCCCATACGTCGTCCGGGGTCTCCTCGAGGAAGAATTCCACGGCGTGGCCGGCGGGGCGGGCCTCGGGGTGGAGGGACCAGGCCTCGAAGAGGGCGTCCAGGGGGGCGGCGTCCAGGGGGTTCCGCCGCAGCTTGTGGGACTTCCGGGTGCGGTCGGGATCGGGGCCCCGGAGGCAGACCCCCTCGCGTCGGGTCGCCACGAAGGTGAAGGCCTGGACCCACTTCCCCTCCATGAGCTGGTTGAAGTGCAGGAAGACGCCGTGGAGGCTCTGGCTGGTGTCCAGGATGCGGTGCTTCCCGCGCCACTGGCCGGCCCAGCGGGTGAGGATGGCGTCCAGCCGCGCCCGCTCCGAAGGATGGTGGAGCACGCGCTGGGCGGCGTTCAGGAAGGGTTCAAGGGGTTCCACGGTCGGCTCTCCGGCGTGCTCCACCCTACCGCGGGGAAAGCACCCTGGCCCGGAAGGTTGGGCCGGAGGCCTTGAAAACACAGCTACCATGGGAGGCTGACGCCCTTCCTATGCCTCCGGATCCCCTGAGCCCCGCGCCCCGCCATCCCCGGCCCTGGGGGCCGGCCATCCTGGTATTCGTGCTGGGGCTGGCCGCCACCCTCGCCCTCTACCTGGTGGATCGGCAGGGACAGCAGCGGCGGGATCAGGCGCGCCTGCAGCGTTTCATGGACCGGGTGGAGGGCTCGCTCCGCAACCGCATGGGCCGCTACGAGGACATCGTGCGGGGCGCCCAGGGGTTCCTGGCCCTCGACCGGAACGTCACGGAGGCGGAATGGCGGGACTACGTGGGGGGCCTCGACCTGCCCCGCCGCCATCCGGGCCTGGCCAGCCTGGCCTACATCGCCGCCATCCCTTCCCGGGACCTGGAGGGCACCCTGGCACGCCTTCCCCAGTTGCAGGGCCAGTACCACACCCCCCGGGCCGACCTCCTGCCCCTCCGGGACACGAGCCGGGATCCGGAGCGATTCATCATCGAGCTCTGCGAACCCGCCGCCCAGAGCCCCGGAGCCCTGGGCCTCGACGTGGGCGCCAGCTACACCCAGCGGGTGACGGCCGAGCGGGCGCGGGACACGGGCGAGGCCGCCCTGTCCGGCCCCCTGATCTTCACCCATGGGAGCGAACACAAGGAGGCCGTCGCCCTCTACCTGCCCGTCTACCGCACGCCCACTCCGCCGGAGGACGCGGAGGGACGGCGCGCCGCCCTCAAGGGCTGGGCCTCCGCGGGCATCCTCCTCCGCCCCCTCATGGAGGACGTCCTCCACCGGGATGAACAGGGGATCGTCTTCAACGTGCAGGACTCCTTCTCGGCGCAGGGCCCCCGCTGGCTCTACGTGAGCCCCGCCTGGCCCAGCGGGGCGGTCCCCGTGGCCACCCAGGATCTGGACTTCGCGGGCCGGGGCTGGCGGCTCTCCTACGCCCTGCTTCCCGCCTTCTACCGCACCGAGGGACGTCACAGCTCCGGCTGGCTGATCCTCGGGGGACTGGTCGTCTCCACGTCGCTATCCCTGGGCATGGCCTCCCTGATCGGCACCCGGGCCCGGGCCCTGGAGCTGGCCCGCCGGATGACCGGATCCCTCCATCGGGCCCTGGCCCGGAACCGCAGCCACCTGGAGTACACCCCCCTGGCCGTGATCGAGACGGATCCGGACTTCCGCATCCAGGAGTGGAACCCCGCGGCGGAGCGCATCTTCGGCTACACCCGGGCGGAGATGCTCGGACGGGATCCCCGGATGCTGGTCCCCGAGGAGGGGCAGGCGGAGCTTTCCCAGCGCCGCAAGGCCCTGATGGACGGGCGCGGGGAGGGCATCCGCCTCTCCCTGAACGTCCTCTGCCGCACGGGCCAGCGCCGCCTCTGCGACTGGTCCATCACCGCCCTCCGGGACGAGGACGGCCAGTTCGCCGGGGCCACCTTCCTGGCGGACGACGTGACGGACCGCCAGCGGGCGGAGGACGCCCTGCGCCAGTCCCAGAAGCTGGAGAGCCTGGGCGTGCTGGCCGGCGGCATCGCCCACGACTTCAACAACCTCCTCACGGCCATCCTCGGCAACACCGAGGTGGCCCTGGACCGCATCCCCGATGACCCCCCGCTGCGCGAGGCGCTCCAGCGCATCGAGGCCACCACCCAGCGCGGGGCGGACCTGGCCCGCCAGCTCCTGGCCTATGCGGGCAAGGGGCACTTCGCCGTGAAGCCCCAGAACCTCAACCGGATCATCCAGGAGATGGGGGACCTGCTCACGGTCTCCATCTCCAAGAAGGTGGCCCTCCAGTACGACCTCCAGCCCGGGCTTCCGCCGGTGGAGGCGGACAGCGCCCAGTTCCAGCAGGTGGTGATGAACCTCGTCATCAACGCCTCCGAGGCCATCGGCGACCGGACCGGAACCGTCACCCTGCGCACCCGGGCCGTGGACTACGACCAGGCCGGGCTGTCCGAGGGCTTCCCCGGGCAGGTGCTGGAGCCCGGCCTCTTCGTGCGCATGGAGGTGGAAGACGACGGGTGCGGCATGGACGCCGAAACCATCGGGCGGATCTTCGATCCCTTCTTCTCCACCAAGTTCACCGGCCGCGGGCTGGGGCTCTCCGCCATGCTGGGCATCGTCCGCGGCCACCGCGCGGGGATCCACGTGGAGAGCGTGCCGGACGTGGGGACCACCTTCATCCTGCTGTTCCCCGCCAGCGAGCACACCGCGCTCACCGAAGCCCCGAAGCCGCGGGAACTGGCCGCGACGACGGGCCTCGTGCTGGTGGCCGACGACGAGGCCATCATCCGGGAACTGGCCAGGGACGCCCTCGAAGGGGCTGGGCTGGAGGTGATCGAGGCCCGGGACGGCCAGGAGGCCGTCGAGCTGTTCCGGCAGCACCAGGCCAGGGTGGCGCTGGTCCTGCTCGACATGACCATGCCGCGCATGGGCGGGGCGGAGGCCTTCCGCCTCATCCGCCAGATGGCCCCCTCGGCCCGGGTCCTCCTCACCAGCGGCTACACCCAGCAGGAGTCCCTGGATTCCCTCGCGGACCTGCCGCCGGACGGCTTCCTCCAGAAGCCCTTCCGGGTGCGGGACCTGGTGGCCAAGGCGAAGGAGCTGATGGCCCTCCAGAGGCGGTCATAGGATGCCGGAATGAGCAATAGGGCATAGACATAGATTTGTTAAACCCTGTCCTTTCAAGCTTCTGTGCGCTGGATCACAACTGGCCCACACTCGGTTTTCAGACACAGAAATCGGGAGCGGGACAGCCCATGCTGGAGGGATCTGGAGGCGTCCATGTCCGACTCGGCCACCCACCTGCTCACCCCCGAGAACCTGCCGGCCCCGACCTGGCATGCCACCCACGGCGAGGCCCAGGCCCGCCTGACCCGCATGGCCGAGGCCCTGGGCGCGGCCGACTGGAAGGGGGTGGACGAGGGGGCCCGCTGGATCTACGAGGTGCTGCGCCCCCACAACGAGGCGGAGGAGCGGGAGCTCTTCCCCCTGCTGGAGGAGATCGGCGCCGAATCCCTCCACCAGCGGCTCTTCGAGGACCACCGCCAGATGTGGGACCTCACCCTCCAGCTCCTCTCCGAGATCAACGAGGGCCAGGCCCGGGCCCCCAAGTCCCTCACCCTCCTGGGCCAGCGGCTGGTGGATCTGGTGCGCGACCACATCGAGGCGGAGGAGGAGCTGATGCTGCCCCTCCTCAAGGGCAAGTCCCTCTACGCCTCCGACGCCGAGACCCAGGACGGCTACCTGATCCTGGAGAAACGGCTCATCGCCCCCGAGACCTGGTCCTTCATCGTCCAGGCGCCCCAGGTGGCCCGGGGCCGCAAGCCCGGCCAGTTCTTCATGGTCGCCCCCTTCCCCGAGAGCGAGCGCATCCCCCTCACGCTGGCGGGCGGCGACGCGCGGAAGGGCTACATCCACTTCATCATGCAGGAGGTGGGCGTCACCACGAAGGCCATGGGCCGCCTCAGCGCCGGCGATCGCCTCTATGCCGTGGCCGGCCCCATGGGCAGCCCCACGGAGCTGGTGGAGGAGGGCACCATCGTCCTCATGGCCGGCGGCTACGGTTCCGCCGCCATCCTGCCCGCCGCCGAGCTGCTCCACGCGCAGGGCCGCCGCGTCCTCACCATCCTGGGCGGCCGCAGCAAGGAGCGCGTGCTGCTGGCCGACGAGCTGGGGGAGAACTCCGCGGAGCTGATCGTCACCACCGATGACGGCACCCTGGGCCGCAAGGGCCTGGTCACCGACGCCCTCAAGGACATCATCGCCCGCGAGCCCATCGCCGAGGTGGTGGCCGTGGGCCCCCTGCCCATGATGCGGGCCGTCTCCGACCTCACCAAGCCCCACGGCATCTTCACCCTCGTGAGCCTCAACGCCCTCATGGTGGACGGCACCGGCATGTGCGGCGGCTGCCGCGTCAGCGTGGGCGGCGAGACCAAGTTCGCCTGCTTCGACGGCCCCGACTTCGACGGCCACAAGGTGGACTTCAACATGCTCCGCAACCGCCAGGACTGGTACAAGACGGAGGAGCAGTGCGATCCCTCCGACTGCAAGATCGGCCGGGTGGCCGCCACGGGCCCCGTGGACTACAGCCAGTACCTCAACGAGCCCGTGACCGAGCTGGACTGGAAGAACCTCGACCTGAAGGCCATCAAGCCCAGCCAGAAGATGAAGATCCCCCGCCAGGAGATGGCCTGCCAGCCGCCGGAACTGCGGGTGTGCAACTTCGACGAGGTGAGCCTGGGCCTGTCGCCCGAGCAGGCCAAGCTGGAGGCCGCCCGCTGCATCATGTGCAAGCACCCCGCCTGCATCGAGGGCTGCCCGGTGAGCATCAACATCCCGGCCTTCCTCCAGGAGATCGTCAACGACGATCCCCAGGCCGCCGCGCGGGTCATCAAGGAGAGCTCCTCCCTGGGCTCCGTCTGCGGCCGCGTCTGCCCCCAGGAGAAGCAGTGCGAGATCAAGTGCGTGGTGGGCATCAAGGGCCTGCCCGTCTCCATCGGCCGGCTGGAGCGCTACGCCTCCGATTCCATGCTGGGTTCCGACGAGCTGCCGCCCGTCGAGCCCGCCACCGGCAAGAAGGTGGCCGTGGTGGGCGCGGGCCCGGCGGGCCTCACCGTGGCCGGCGAGCTCGTGAAGAAGGGCCACGAGGTCACTGTCTATGACGCCTTCCACAAGCCCGGTGGCGTGATGCTCTACGGCATCCCCGAGTTCCGCCTGCCCAACGCCATCGTGGACCAGGAGGTGAGCACCCTCCGCCGCCTCGGCGTGAAGTTCGTCATGAACACCCTGGTGGGCCGCAGCATGACCCTCGAGGATCTCCGGAAGGAGAACGACGCCCTCTTCATGGGCACCGGCGCCGGCCTCCCCAAGATGATGGGCATCCCCGGCGAGGAGTACAAGGGCGTCTACACCGCCAACGAGTTCCTCACCCGCATCAACCTGATGCGCGCGGATCTCTTCCCCACCTATGGCACCCCGGTGACCGTCGGGAAGAACGTCATCATCGTGGGCGCCGGCAACACCGCCATGGACGCCGCCCGGGCCGCCCGCCGCATGGGCGCCGAGAAGGTGACGGTGGTCTACCGCCGCACCGTCAAGGAGTCCACCGCCCGCAAGGAGGAGCTGGAGCACGCCATGGAGGAGGGGGTGGAATTCAAGTTCCTCTGCACCCCCGTGCAGCTCCACGGCAACGAGAAGGGCTGGATGACCCACGCCGAATGCGCGGTGATGGAGCTGGGCGAGCCCGGCCCCGACGGCCGCCGCAGCCCCAAGATGACCGACGAGCGGATCATGATCCCCTGCGAGACCCTGGTGGTCGCCCTCGGCTTCGACGTGAACCCCCTCCTCGCCCAGACCGACAAGGGCCTCAAGACCCTCAAGGGCGGGGTGGTGGTGGTGGACAACGAGACCGGCGAGACCTCCCTGCCCGGCGTCTTCGCCGGCGGCGATGTCATCACCGGCGGCGCCACCGTGATCCTGGCCATGGGCCAGGGCCGCCGGGCCGCCGCGGCCATGCATCGCCGGCTCATGGGGGAGCCCACGGTCGCGGTCTGACCACTGAACCATGTGTGACCGATTTTGACCCATCCATCAGGTATGATGGATCCGCTGCATTGCCTGTCTTGATACCTTTTGCCGGGATTGTCCAAGGGAAGCCCGGAAGGAGCTAAGCATGAGCCCGCGCGTCATGAAGACCCTGGATGGGAACGAGGCCACCGCCTCGGTGGCCCACCGCCTCAGCGAGGTCATCGCCATCTACCCCATCACGCCCTCCTCGAACATGGGCGAGTGGGCGGACGAGTGGAGCTCCCAGGGCAAGGTCAACATCTGGAAGACCATCCCCTCGGTCATCGAGATGCAGTCCGAGGGCGGCGCCGCCGGCGCGGTCCACGGGGCCCTCCAGGCCGGCAGCCTGACGACGACCTTCACGGCGTCCCAGGGCCTGCTGCTCATGATCCCCAACATGTACAAGATCGCCGGCGAGCTGACGCCCTTCTGCATGCACGTCAGCGCCCGCACCCTGGCCACCCACGCCCTCAGCATCTTCGGCGACCACTCGGACGTGATGTCCTGCCGCATGACCGGCTTCGCCATGCTGTCCTCCGACAGCGTGCAGCAGGCCCACGACTTCGCCGCCATCGCCCACGCCGCCA
The DNA here is from genome assembly GCA_021778785.1 of Acidobacteriota bacterium. Classification (GTDB taxonomy): domain Bacteria; phylum Acidobacteriota; class Holophagae; order Holophagales; family Holophagaceae; genus Geothrix. Next base: position 1,699 of record JAJYBX010000058.1, on the reverse strand, counting down.
CGCTGCGCGCCCGGGTCCCCTTCCTGCACTTCTTCGACGGCTTCCGCACCAGCCACGAGGTGGCCAAGATCGAGATCCTCAACGACGAGGACCTCCGCGAGATGGTTCCGGACGAGCTGTTGGCGGGATTCCGCAAGATGGCCCTGACCCCGGACCACCCCATGATCCGCGGCACGGCCCAGAACCCCGACACCTTCTTCCAGGCCCGCGAGGCCTGCACGCCCTACTACGCCGCCGCTCCCGCCCTCGTGCAGCAGGAGATGGACCGCTTCGCGAAGATCACCGGCCGCCAGTACCGCCTGTACGAGTACTTCGGCCACCCCGAGGCCGAGCGCGTGATCGTCGCCATGGGCTCCGGCTGCGACGTCACCCACGAGTACGTCGAGCACGCCCTGAAGCAGGGCGAGAAGGTGGGCGTCCTGAAGGTGCGCCTCTTCAGGCCCTTCGCCATCCCCGAGTTCGTCCGCGCCCTGCCCGCCTCCGTGAAGAAGCTGGCCGTGCTGGATCGCTGCAAGGAGCCCGGCGCCCCCGCCGATCCCATGCACCTGGACGTGCTCGCCGCCCTGCGCCAGGGCCGCGAGGAGGGCCACACCACCCTGGATCCCGTGGTCGTGGGCGGCCGCTACGGCCTCTCCTCCAAGGAGTTCACCCCGGCCATGGTCAAGGCCGTCTTCGACAACCTGGCCCAGGCCACGCCGAAGAACCACTTCACCGTGGGCATCGTGGACGACATCAGCCACAGCTCGCTGGCCTACGATCCCGCCTTCGATGTGGAACCGGCCGATGTGACCCGGGCCCTGTTCTACGGCCTGGGCGCCGATGGCACGGTGGGCGCCAACAAGAACTCCATCAAGATCATCGCCGAGGAGACGCCCAACTACGGCCAGGGCTACTTCGTCTACGACTCCAAGAAGTCCGGCGCCATCACCATCAGCCATCTGCGCTTCGGGCCCCGGCCCATCCGCAGCGCCTACCTGGTGACCAAGGCCAACTTCATCGCCTGCCACCAGACGAGCTTCCTGGACAAGTACGAGATGCTCGAGACCGCCGTTCCCGGCGCGACCTTCCTGCTGAACACGCCGTACGGGCCGGAGGCGGTCTGGGACACCCTGCCCGTGGAGGTGCAGTCGGCCATTGTCGAGAAGCAGCTCAAGTTCTACGTGATCGACGCCTACGAGGTGGCCAAGAACACCGGCATGGGCGTGCGCATCAACACCATCATGCAGACCTGCTTCTTCGCCATCTCCGGCGTGCTGCCCCGCGAGGAGGCCATCGAGCAGATCAAGAAGGCCATCAAGAAGACCTACGGCAAGAAGGGCGACGCCATCGTCCAGAAGAACTTCGTGGCCGTGGATGAGACCCTGGCCCACCTCCACGAGGTGAAGGTCCCGGCCTCCGTCACCTCCACCCGCAAGCGCCCCCCCATGGTCGCCGACGAGGCCCCGGACTTCGTCAAGCGCGTCACCGCCGTGATGATGGAGGGCAAGGGCGACCTGCTGCCCGTGAGCGCCTTCCCCGTGGACGGCACCTGGCCCGTGGGCACCACCAAGTGGGAGAAGCGCAACATCGCGCTGGAGATCCCCGAGTGGGATGCCGGCATCTGCATCCAGTGCAACAAGTGCGCGATGGCCTGCCCCCACGCGGCCATCCGCGCCAAGGTCTACGATCCCGCCGAACTGGCCGGCGCTCCCGGCACCTT
>JAJYBX010000057.1 GCA_021778785.1 Acidobacteriota bacterium | reverse complement strand
CGAGCTCGAGGTCGAAGGGATCCAGGGCCATCAGGGACTCCACGGGAAGGTCGGGACACAGCCGCCCGGAGAGGACCAGAGGCGCCAGGGGATGGATTTCGCAGCCGAAGGACTTCATGCAGAGGCTGGCCAGGGCGCCCTGGGCCTTGGCGGACGAGGCCGTGGTCCAGAGGAGCCCGCCCTTGAGGTCCCAGGCCACCTCCACGACCTTGGGGACCGGCAGCACCTTCCGGAGCAGTTCCACCTTGATCTCATCCTGCAGTGAAAGGCGGGCTTCCTTCCCCAGGAAGGCCAGGTCCTTCTCCTGGACCAGCTGCTGGGCGCGGAGGTCCACATGGGCCTTGAGGAGGGACGGCGGCACACGCCGGGTATCGATGCGGAGGCCGAAGACCGCGAACCGTTCCTGGCTCATCCAGTCCCGGTCGGGCGGCGTGATGAGCGGGTTGCGCCAGTCGCACCAGCCCATCCGCTCCTCCTCCAGGCCATCCTGGAAGGGGCGGAACTGGTCCTGATCCAGGCCGGCCTGGAGATCCTCCAGATCGGGCACCGGCCCGAGGACCAGGAATCGCTTGAGGGAGACCGAGCCCTGAAGCATGCTCATCGGCGTCGCCTCCCATCGAAGAATCCACGCAGCATCTGCCAAAGGCCGCCACCGCCGGGGTTCAGATCCGGACGGAGCACCTCGGGCGCCTCCCCATCGGCCGGCAGGGGCAGCATGGGATCGTTCGCCAGCAGGAGCACGGCCGTGATGTTGTCGCGGCCGCCCTGGGCCAGGGCCTCCTCCACGAGCAGATCCAGGCTCCGCCTGGGCGTCTGGTCCCGCCTGAGCACATCGAGGATCCGGGCGTCGGGGACCTCCCCATGGAGGCCATCGGAGCAGCAGAGCAGCCGGTCCCCGCGGCGCAGCGCCAGGCGGGTGAGGGCCACCTGGAGCGGCTGGGGTGATCCCAGGGCCTGCGTGATCATGTTCCGCTGGGGATGGGTCCGGGCCTGCTCCCGGGTCAGATTGCCCTGGGCCACCAGGTCGTTGACCAGGGTCTGGTCCTCCGTGATCTGGTGGAGCTGGCCCTGGCGGTAGAGGTAGGCGCGGGAATCCCCGATCTGCGCGACGTAGGCGTGGCCGTTCCAGATCATCGCCGCGGTGAGCGTGGAGCCCATGCCACGCGCGGTCCGATCGTCGTCGGAGTAGCGCAGCACCGCGTCGCTGGCCTGCTCCACGGCCGTCACCAGGGCCTGGAGAAGCTCCTCCTCCCTCGCCTTCGGGGTGGCCAGTCGGCCCCAATGCCCGAAGAGGTAGACCGAGACGGCCGCCAATCCCTCACGGCTGGCCACTTCCCCTGCCGCGGCGCCACCCATGCCGTCGGCCACGGCCACGAGCAGACCCGGGTCGCCCACCTTGAGGGGACGCGAGGGACTGTTGAGGATGGGTTCCTCACCGTCCAGCGCACTCAGGAGATAGGCATCCTCGTTGTTCTTCCGGACCTTGCCCGGATGGGTGATGGCGGCGTAATCGATGAGCATGAAGCGGGACAGCCCTGCCGGACGGTGGGTAGCGGGAAGAATGAACGGCCCTTTCCGTTCATCATACCGGGAGGGGGGGTGGATCGGATGCCCGAAGACAGCGGAGAAATGGAACGTCCGAAAGGGCGGATCAAAGGGGAACGGCTGTGAACGCTGCCCTGGCCATCCTCGGCCCGGGGGTCCTGGGCCTCTCCCTGGCCCAGTGGGCGGCCGAACGCGGCCTGCGCGTGCGGCTGCTCGGAAGGGACGGGGACCATGCGGCCCGCGGGCTGGCGGAAATCGACCGGCGCTGGGCGATCGCGGTGGGCAAGGGCCGCCTCGGGCCCGAGGAGCACACGCGGGCTCGCGCCCGGTTGGAAGCCCACGCCTTCACCCCGGAGGCCCTCGCTGGGATCGGGACCTTCCTGGAAGCCGTTCCGGAGGAGGTCGGGGCCAAGGTCCCCGTGCTGGCCGCGGCGGCGGCCTGGGGCCAGCCCGACCTCTTGATGCTGAGCGGCACCTCCGCCCTGCCCATCTCGGAGCTGGCGAGGCGCGCGGGCCTCTCCGGCCGGCTCCTCGGCTTCCACCTCTTCGTGCCCGTCGCCCGGATGACGGTGGTGGAACTGGTGGTGCCCGAAGGCACCCCGGAGGCGCTGGTGGAGCAGGCTCGGGGCCTCGCCGGGACCCTCGGCAAACACGCGGCGCAGGTGCGGGACCAGGCCGGCTTCGCCGCCGCCCGGATGGCCCTCGCCCAGGGCCTGGAGGCCATGCGGCTGCTGGAGGCGGGCATCGCCAGCGCCGAGGATCTCGATGCCCTCATGACCCGGGGCTACGGGCATCCGGTGGGGCCGCTGGAACTATCCGACCGGATCGGCCTGGATCTGCGCCTGGCCATCGTCGAGGGCATCCACGACGCCACGGGAGATCCGCGCTTCCAGCCGCCGGGGCTCCTCCGGGCGAAGGTGGCCCGTGGCGAGATCGGCCTGCGCGCGGGGCGCGGGTTCTACCGGTGGGACGCATCAGGGAGGCGCGCATGAACATTGTGCTGATCGTCACAGGCGCCGCAATCCTGGTGCTGGCGCTGGTCCTGGCCTACAAGCTCGGCAGGTTCCTGCTGCGGTTGTGCGTGGGGATCGCTGCGCTGGCTCTGCTAAGCTGGTGGCTCTGGAACCTGTTCCACTCCTGAATCCAGCTACCGAGGAGCAAGCATGGCCGCCATCTCCTGCACCCATTGCGGCGCCGATCTGACCGCCCCCCAGAGCGTCCGCATCGCCGAGTACCAGTTCGGCCACCTCGAGAAAGTGTCCGAGGATCCCGGCTTCAAGTACCGCTTCGACCAGGCGGACAACTACACGATCCTCTGCAACTCCTGCAAGCGCCTCGTCCGCACGCTGCCCATCGCCAAGTAGGTTCCCCGCGCCACCAACGAAAAACGGCCCCGATCGGGGCCGTTTTTCGTTGGGTGCATCCATCAGCCGCGGAGCACGTGCGGTGTGATGAAGATGAGCAGTTCGGCGTTGGATTCCGCCTTGCTCTTGGAGCGGAACAGAGCCCCGAGCAACGGAATCTTGGACAAGAAGGGGACGCCAGTCGTGCCTGTGGTGTGATTGGTCACATAGACACCACCGAGGACCGCCGTCCCGCCATCCCGCACGAGCACTTGGGTGTCCAGGGCCTTCCGGATGATGGTGGGCGTGCCATTCACGGTGCGGCTGAAGTCGGCCTCGGCCTTCTCCAGCTTGATGTCCATGATGATGGTCCCCTCGTTCGTGATCTGGGGCGTGACATCGAGCTGCAGGTTCGCGTCGGCGAAGGCCACGGTGATGGCGCCGCCCTGGGCCCCGCCCTGCTGGGTGGGATAGGGGATCTTCTCGCCGCTGAGGATGGTGGCCTTCTTGTTGTTCTGGGTGACCACCTTCGGAGAGGAGACGATCTTCACGACCCCATCCTTCTCCAGGGCCTGAAGAACCATGTTGATGCTGAAGCGGTCGCTGAGGAAGGAGAACCAGAACTCACCCGCGGGGCTGGCGATGCTGGTCACGCCGTCTTTGCCGGGGGCCCAGGCGACTGCTGCGGACTGGCCAGAGGCAGGCCGGTTGAACCCCTGGGTGCCGTTCCAGAACGGGGAGGAACTCCCGACCCAGGGAGTGCCAGTGGTGCCGGTTCCTCCAGTGATCGCAGTGTCGCCATTATTGCTGGTCGGCCACTTGACGCCAAAGGCCTGCTGCCAGTTCTTGTTGGCCTCCACGATCCGGGCCTCGATCTGGACCTGGGGGATCTGCACGTCCAGGGTTCCGATGAGTTCCTTGATCAGTTCAACATTGCGGGGCAGGTCCGTGATGATCAGGGTATTGGTGCGGTCATCCAGGATGACGGATCCGCGCTTGGTCAGCATGTCCTTGAGGATCTTCTGGACATCGCCGACCTTGGCATAGGAGAGGGGCTGGGTGATGGTTTCCAGGGGCCCGGCCAGGGCCTTGGTCTCCTCCAGCTTCTTCCGCTCCTCCTCCTCCTTCTGGAGCTTCTCCATCTTGGCGACCCGGAGGACGCCGTTCTGGATCTCCTTGCCCAGGCCCGCATTCTTGAGGACCACGTCCAGCACTTGGTCCCAGGGGGTGTCCGTGAATCGGACGCCGAGGGTGCCCTGGACATCGGGGTCGATCACGAGATTCAGCTTGCCCGTGTCGGCCAGGATCCGGAGCAGCTCCCGGATGTCCGTGTTCTGGAGGTCGATGGTGATCCGGGCGCCGGTGTAATTGTAGTGGGTCTCGCCAAGGGTCCGGCCAACGGCGCGGGACGGGACAGGCGCAGGGCGGGCCTTCTCGGGTTCGGGCACCTGAATGGCATCGGGGCTGGCCACGGGCAAGGCTGTTGAAGCCGCGATCTGCGGAAGGCTCTGGAAAGCTCCGCCGGCGCTGGGGAGCGGCAGGAGGGACTTGGCCACGACGGGGGGCGTCGACGCCGGCACCGGCGTGGATGGGGCGGGCACCACGGCTGGCGCTGCTGGCGTGGGTGCCGCCTGGGCCATCATCGTCTCCGCAGGAGCGGTCATCGGCTTGGACACCGATGGAGCCCAGGCGCCCAGGCTGGCCCTCACCGCGCCCTGGCCAGGAGCCAGCGACAACTCGATGCCATCCGCGGTGGTACCCACGGTCACCTGCGTGCCCGGAGCCACTTCCAAGACCAGGCGCGTCACCGGGTTGGGAGCTGCGACGAACTGGCCCAGCCTGGCCTTGCGGACCAGGGGATGGACCAGTCCCGCGAGTTCCTTCCGCGTGACGAGCGAACCCCGCTCGACCCCGGGCAGGTCCAGCACCACCCTCAGCGGGGAGGACAGGACCTGGATGCCGGGCTTGGCGGAGAATCCGGGAACCCTGAGGAGCACCTTGGCTCCAGTCCCCTCCGACTCCAGCGTCGCGGCCTGGAGGGTTGGTGAGGCATGGGCCGGTGCGAATCCGGCCTCAGATTCGATGGGAGCGGCCAGAAGGGATCCCGCTTGGATCCCCGCCAGGACCACGCCCCCTGCAACCAGCAAGGAACTCAGGCGAGCATTCATCGATTACCCTCCTCGCGCTTGAACGTCTTGGTAACTGTGCGGAAGACCGAACGGTTGGTGGTGTTCAGTTCCCACTGGTGGAAGACCACCGCGCTATCCGTGATCGCGGCGATCTCTCCGTCCTTGAATCGGTGGCCGACGGGCAGCCACCGGACATTTCCCCGACTGTCGGAGATGATTGCGAAATTCTTGCCATCCCTTCGCATGATCCCCTTCACCGAGATGTCGTCCAGAAGGTCCTGGGCATCGGTGGGACGGTCGTCGCGGGGCGTCGCGAACGGATCACGCTGAAGGGCCGGCTTGTAAGGGGTGGCCTTGATGACGGCGACATCATCCGGGGCGGTCGCGGTGGTCGGCGCCGCGCCTGCAGTCGTTGGGGCCGGCGCGGGTGCCTGCGCTAGCAGGACGCTGCCTGCGAGGAAGGCGAGGGAGTGGAGGCGGTGGGCCATGGGTGGGTTCCTCAATCCTTCTCCGGAGCCGCCGGCGCCAGGGGAGTTCCCGGCTTAGGCGCCGGAGCTTCGGCCGGAGGCGGCTCGGGATTGTAGACGAAGGCGCTGACGGTGCACTTCACCGTGGCGGGGTAGACACTGCGGGTGTCGGCCTTCCGGGTGATCTCGATGTTGGAGAGGTTGATGATCTTGTCATACCCGGAGATGAGTGACGCAAACTGGCCGAAGGCGTTGTAGCCCACGCGGAATTCGAAATCCACGGGCTTTTCGGTGTAGTAGGTGGTCTTGCGGTCCGGCTTGAGGGAGAAAGACACCTGGTCGATACCCGCGTCGTCCGCGAGCTTCTTGATGCGGTAGGGGATCTCGCCGTAGTCCGTCTCGGTCGGCATGATCTTGACCAGCTGCTCAATGCGCTTGTCCTGCTTGGCGACCTCCTCGCGGAGCTTCTCGTAGTTCGCCTTGAGCAGCTTGCCTTTGTCGACGGAGGCCTGCAGGGCCTTGTTGTCGGCCCGGACCGCCTCGAGATCGGTCCTCATGCCGCCGAGCAGGAAGAAGACCAGGGCGGCCACCACGATGCCTGCCACCGCGCCCACCAGGATCTGTTTCTGGAGCTGGGGATTCATGGTCTACCTCAGACGGCGTTCTGGAGTTCGAAGGTGATGGTGAATTCCAGGGACCCGCTCGCAACACGCCGGGCACCCGGGTAGTTGATCTTCTGGAACCAGCGGGTCCGGGACTGGAGATTCCCGTAGAAGGCGTTGATGGCTTCGAAGTTCCGGCTCTCCCCTTCGATGGTGATGGTGGAACCCTTCTGTGTGATCTTCTTGAACCAAACGTCGTCGGGAACGCTGTTCGCCAGCTCCTCGAGGAAGTGGACGGGAAGGGCCTGCTGGCGCTTGAGGTTCGTCATCACCTCTTCCTTCTTCTGGAGCGCCTCCTTCTTCTGGCGGAACTTCTTCTCCAGGGCGATGTACGGCTCGTACTGCTGCTTGTCCCGTTCCAGCTCGGCCTTCTTCGCCTTGGCCTGGGTGAACTCGTTGTTCAGCCAGACGTAGTAGAGGCCGCCGAGCGCGGCGAAGAGGATGCCCACGATGAGCCCGGCGATGGGCAGGCTGGACCGAGCCGCACCTTCACCGCCGGAGTACACCTGGGCTGGTTCCACGACCCCCTTGTCGGCACCCTTCTTGGCCCCCGCGGAGGCCAGCGCATCACCAAGCAGGTTGATCTTGATCATCGGTCCCCCACTTGGCGCAAGGCCAGCCCGACCACGACGGCGGCGGCGCCCCCGATCTCCCGCACGGTGACGGGATCCTCGGTCCGGCCATCCACTTCGATGAGCTGGAAGGGATTCATGCGGTCCACGGACACGCGGAGCCGGTCGGCAAGCACTTCAATCAGGCCGTGGGCCAGGGACCCGCCTCCAGCCAGGAGCACCCGGTCGAGGCGGTCCACCTTGAAGCTGCTCTTGAAGAAGTCGAGGGTCCGGCTGAGTTCGTCGGCGAAGGCGTCGGACACGGCGTTGATCGAGGGCTGCACTTCCTCGGGAGTGCGGCCATCCGCCTGCTGCCCCCGCTTCAGCTGCTCGGAGGCTTCACGGCCGAGACCCCAGTCCTCCATCAGCTTTTCCGAATAGCGGCCACTGCCCCAGGCCATGTCCCGCCAGAAGACCGACTTGCCGCCGACCATCATGGTCAGGTTGGTGAAGGTCGCACCCATGTTCACCAGGGCCACCACCTCGTCCCGCCCGGCGCCGACGGTGTTCACTTCGTAGGCATTCTGGAGGGCGAAGACATCGACATCCACGACCTTCGGGTTGCAGCCGGCCTGGGCCACGCAACTCACATAGGTCTCGAGCTTGTCCTTGCGGCAGGCCACCAGGACGACGTCCATGTTGCCTTCCTGGGCCCGCTCCTCGATGAGGTAATAATCCAGCGCGTAGGAATCGAGGCCCTGGCCGGCCGGAAAGAAGCTCTCCGCCTCCCATCGCACCGATTCCGCCAATTCCGCCTGGCTCATCAGGGGGAATGTCACTTTTTTGACCATGACCTGCTGGCCGGACACGGAGATCGCCACATCCTTGGCCTTGATTTTCTGTTCCGCGAGGATCTGACGGATAGCCGACGCTACAGCGTTGCTATCCATGATGTCGCCATCCACGATGGCATCGGCAGATAGGGGGATCTGTCCCAGCTTCTGCAGACGGTAGCGGGTGGATCCACCCTTCCCCACCTGCTGCAGTTCACAGACTTTGACTGAGCTGGAACCGATATCCAAGCCGACAAGACTTTTGGTTTTGCTTCCGAAAAGACCCACCGGACGCCTCACTTGGAGAATTAGGTAAAGGAAATGGTACCGTCGGACAGGATTACGTCAAGGTTAACTATTTTTGCGTCAGCCTTCCTCCGGCTCCCACCCCACGAGCACGGCGGTGATATTGTCCTCACCCCCGTTGTCCCTGGCCACGGTGATCAAGGTTTCCACCGCGGTCTGGAGGTCCGGCGACTGTTTTACGATGTCCCAGATCTGTGAGTCACCCACCATTCCTGACAGGCCGTCGGAACAAAGCAAAAGTCGGTCCGATTTTCCGAGTTCCAGCTCCTGGACCTCGATTTCGAGGTCCCCCCCGTTCCCCAGCGCCTGGGTGATCACGTTCCGGAAGGGGTGCACCCGGGCCTCGGAAGGCGTGAGGATCCCGTTCGCCACCTGCTCGGCCACCCAGCTGTGATCCCGGGTCACCTGCCGGATCTCCTCTTTGTTCAAGACATAGGCCCGGCTGTCGCCGACATGGGCCAGGGTGGCCTTCGGCCCGCTCAGGAGGCAGGCCACCACGGTGGACCCCATGGTCTCCCGTTCCGGGTTCCTCCGGATGTCGTCCGCGATGGCCTGGTCGGAGAGGAGGAGGGCCACCTTCAGGCGGTTCCCGTCGAAACTCAGGGTGGTGTCGTACTCCAGGGGCCAGGTGCGGTCCTTCTCGGTGGTCTCTGCCACGAACTGGGCCACCCGCTCCACCACGATCCGGCTGGCGACCTCTCCCGCGGCATGACCCCCCAGGCCGTCGGCCACCACGTAGAGGCCCAGTTCCGGTGCGGCCAGGAAACTGTCCTCATTGTGCTTGCGC
>JAJYBX010000056.1 GCA_021778785.1 Acidobacteriota bacterium | reverse complement strand
CGCCGCCGTGGCCTTCGCCCTGGCGAAGGAACTGCATGGCCGCGGCCTGGCCCTGCCCGCCGGCGCCGACCTGTCCGCCGTGCCCGCGGGCGTGCCCCAGGGCGTGGAGATCCCCGCCGAGGCCTGGCAGGGCCTCGTGAAGGATCTGGCCTCCGCCGGCCGCGAGGCCCTGGTGCTCTGCGGCGGGGAAATGTCCGCCGAGGCCCACCAGGCCACCCACCTGCTGAACGCCATGCTGGGCTCCCAGGCTCTGGAACTCCGGGCCGCCGAGCCCCTGGCCACGGTCAAGGATCTGGACGCCGCCGTGCAGGGCATGGCCGCCGGACGCTACGCCGCCGTCCTCCTCTGGGACGTGAACCCGGCCTACGCCTTCCCCCGGGCCCAGGCCTGGAAGGACGCCCTGGCCAAGGTCCCCTTCCGGGCCTGGATGGGCCTGGCCGAGGACGAGACCGCCGCCCAGTGCCAGCTGCTCCTGCCCGTGAACCACTGGCTGGAGTCCTGGAACGACTTCGGCAGCGGCGACCTCTCCATCCTCCAGCAGCCCGCCATCGGCGCCCTCTACGAGACCCGCCAGGGCGAGGACGTGATCCTGGGCGCCCTCAGGGGCCTGGGCGCCGCGGCGCCGGACGACTACCACGCCTACCTGAAGGCCCGCTGGCAGAAGGAGGTCTACCCCGCCGGCAGCCCCGTGGCCTTCGAGCGCTACTTCGAGGTGGCCCTCCACGATGGCCTGGTGAAGGACGGCAAGGCCGCCCCCGCCCCCGCCTTCAAGGGCGCGTCCATCGCCGCCGCCGCCAAGCAGGCCCTCGCCGCCCAGGGCGGCGACCTGGAGCTGGTCCTCGTCCCCGGCTTCGCCACCCTTGACGGTCGCTACGCCAACAACGGCTGGCTCATGGAGACGCCGGACCCCGTCACCAAGATGACCTGGGACAACCCGCTGCTCCTCTCCGTCGCGGATGCCAAGCGCCTCAAGCTGAACGACGGCGACCTCGTGAACCTCTCGGTGGACGGCGCGGCCCTGCGGGTGCCCGTGGTCCTCCAGCCCGGCCAGGCCAACGGGGTCGTCACCCTGGCCCTGGGCTACGGCCGCACCACCGGCGAGATGGCCGCCGGGAAGGGCGTCAACGCCTTCCCCCTGATGGCCCTCGATCCCGCCGCCCCGAACCTGCGCCCCGGCGTGCAGGTGGTTGCGGCGGGCGGCAGCAAGCCCCTCTCCCGCACCCAGGCCCACCACCGCCTGGACGGTCGCGAGATCGTCCAGTCCTGGAGCCTGGCCGAATACGCCCAGGAGGCCAAGGACCGCAAGAAGGGCCCCGAGCTGGTCACCCTCTACCCCGACCAGGAGTTCCCGAACCACAAGTGGGGCATGGTCATCGACCTCGCCGCCTGCGTGGGCTGCAGCGGCTGCATGGTGGGCTGCCAGTCCGAGAACAACGTGGCCGTGGTGGGTCCCGAGCAGGTCACCCGGGGCCGCGAGATGCACTGGATCCGCCTCGACAGCTACTACGAGGGCGACGTGGACAACCCGAAGGTGGTCCACCAGCCCATGCTCTGCCAGCACTGCGACGACGCGCCCTGCGAGAACGTCTGCCCGGTGAACGCCACCAACCACAGCCCCGAGGGGCTGAACCAGATGGTCTACAACCGCTGCGTGGGCACCCGCTACTGCGCCAACAACTGCCCCTACAAGGTGCGCCGGTTCAACTTCCTCGAGTACACCGCGGACAAGGTCGAGCCCGAGAGCCTCATCTACAACCCCGAGGTGACCGTCCGCCCCCGCGGCGTCATGGAGAAGTGCACCTTCTGCGTCCAGCGCATCGAGGACGGGAAGATCCGCGCCAAGGGCGAGGACCGGCCCCTGCAGGACGGCGAGATCACCCCGGCCTGCGCCGTCTCCTGCCCCTCCGACGCCATCGTCTTCGGCGACCTGAAGGATCCCAACAGCAAGGTGTCCCAGCTCGTGAAGGCCAACCGCAGCTTCAAGGTCCTCGAGGAGCTCGGCGTCAAGCCCGCCATCACCTACCTGGCGGACCTGAAGAACCCCGCCATCGAGGGAGGTCAGCATGAGCTCTGATGCCGCCATCCGCACCGGGGCCATCCCGGAGCGCCTGCTCGAGCCCCCGCTCACGGAGGGCGTGGTCACCCCGGGCAGCCTGGACGACCAGGTCCTGGCCTTCCCCGACCGGCGGCCCCCGAAGCAGTGGTACATCGGCCTGGCCATCACGCTGACCGCGCTGGTCATCGGCTTCGGGTTCATCGGCTACACCATCGCCACGGGCATCGGCGTCTGGGGCAACAACAGCCCCGTCTTCTGGGCCTTCGACATCATCAACTTCGTGTTCTGGGTGGGCATCGGCCACGCCGGCACGCTGATCTCGGCCATCCTCTTCCTCTTCCGGAAGCGGTGGCGCAACGCCATCGCGCGGTTCGCCGAGGCCATGACCATCTTCGCCGTCATGTGCGCCGGCATCTTCCCCCTGATCCACGTGGGCCGCCCCTGGCTGGCCTTCTGGCTCTTCCCCTACCCGAACCAGCGCGGCGTGTGGACCAACTTCCGGTCGCCCCTGCTCTGGGACGTGTTCGCCGTCAGCACCTACTTCTCCGTGTCCCTGATGTTCTGGTTCCTGGGCCTGGTGCCCGACATCGCCTCCATGCGCGACCGGACCACCAGCAAGGTGCGGAAGACCATCTACACCGTGCTCAGCCTCGGCTGGCGCGGGGCCGCCTCCCACTGGCAGCACTACGAGAAGGCCTACCTCCTGCTGGCCGGCCTGGCCACGGGCCTGGTGCTCTCCGTGCACTCGGTGGTGTCCTTCGACTTCGCCACCTCCGTGGTGCCCGGCTGGCACATGACCATCTTCCCCCCCTACTTCGTGGCGGGCGCCATCTTCGCCGGCTTCTCCATGGTGGTGATCGTGCTGGTGGTCGTGCGCGAGACCATGCAGCTCAAGAACCTCATCACCATCCGCCACCTGGACGTGATGAACAAGGTGATCCTCGGCATGAGCTGCCTCATGGGCTACAGCTACATCATGGAGGGCTTCACCGCCTGGTATTCCATGAACGAGTACCTCCACCACACCTTCATGAACATCATCTCCGGCACCTACGGCTGGGCGGGCTGGCTCACCATCAGCTGCAACATCTTCATCCCCCAGCTGCTCTGGTTCAAGAAGTGCCGCACCAGCTACTTCTGGATGATCTTCGTGGCGCTGGCCGTGACCGTCGGCATGTGGTTCGAGCGCTTCGTCATCATCGTCATCTCCCTGCACCAGGACTACCTGCCCTCCGCCTGGCGCATCTACAAGCCCACGATGGTGGATTTCGGGGTGCTGCTGGGCTCCTTCGGCCTGTTCTTCACCCTGGTCCTCCTGTTCGCGCGGGTGCTCCCCGTCATCGCCACCACCGAGGTGAAGGCGATCCTGCCGGGCGCCCAGCCGTCCCACCACGGAGACGACCATGAGTAGCGGGAAGTCCTTCGCCGTTCTCGGCCTCTTCGACACCCCCGACGCCCTCATGGGGGCCATCCCCCAGGTGGGCGCGAAGAAGCTCGGCGCGCTCGAGGCCTACACGCCCTACCCCCTCCACGGCATCGACGACGCCCTGGAGCGCCGCCGTTCGCCCCTGGGCGGCATGGTGCTGGTCATGGGCATCCTGGGGGCCATCACCGCCTTCGGCTTCGAGTACTGGATCAGCGCCATCGACTACCCCATCGTGACCGGCGGCAAGGCGCCCTCCTCCTGGGAGGCCTTCGTCCCGATCATGTTCGAGGTGACGGTGCTCTTCGCCACCTTCACCGCCGGCCTGGGGATGCTGCTGCTCCTGAACAAGCTGCCCTTCTTCGGCCATCCCGTCCTCTCCTCGGACGCCATCAAGGCCATCACCCGCGACCGCTTCGCCCTGGCCATCGAGTCCGAGGGCGAAGGCTTCGACGCCGAGGCGGCCAAGGCGGCCCTGCTGGCGGCCGGCGCCACGCAGATCGAGGTGCTCCCCGAGCCGGACCGCGGCCCCTTCCTCACCAGCGACTACATCCTCCGCGTGGCGGGCGGCATCTTCGCCGCCTGCGTGGTGGCCGGGCTGGCGATGTACGGCGCCGTGAAGCTCTTCCCGGTGCTGCCGCCCATGTCGCACATGGAGGACCAGCCCCGCCTGAACGCCCAGAAGGCCGATCCCTTCTTCAAGGACGGCTTCGGCATGCGGATGCCCGTGGCCGGCACCGTCGCCCGGGGCTACCTGCCCCTGGGCGTGGCCTCCCAGGACGAGGCCGCCAGCCTGGTGAATCCCCTGCCCAGCAGCCCCCAGGTGCTGGCCGCCGGCAAGAAGATCTTCCACAACCGCTGCGAGCTCTGCCACGGCGCCCTCGGGAACGGCGTGCCGACGCTCACCGCGGCCTACGGCGCCAAGCCCGCGAACCTCCAGGCCCAGCAGTTCCGTGACTACCCCGACGGCAAGATCTTCTGGGCCATCACCATGGGCAAGAACGCCATGCCCTCCCACGCTGCGGACCTCACCGAGACCCAGCGCTGGGAGGTCGTGCACTACGTGCGCGCCCTGCAGCGCGCCCAGAACGCCACCGACGAGGACGTGAAGGAGGCGGGCACCCGATGAGCCAGCAGAACCGATCGACCACCAACCTCCTGCGGGGGACCCTGGCCATCGGCGCCGTGGGCGTCGTGGCGGCCTTCCTGAAGGCCGGCCCCGAGCGCTTCTGGGCCAACTGGCTGCTCTGGTTCGTCCTCCTCTTCACCGTGGGCGTGGGCTCGCTCTTCATCGTGGCCCTGGAGCACCTGGTGAATGCCAAGTGGAGCGTGCCCATCCGCCGCATCCCCGAGCGCATCGCCACCCTGCTCATCCCCGTGGTGCCCATCGGCCTCCTGGCCATCGGCGCCCTGCCGGTGCTGTTCCCCGGCACCCGGCCCGAGGCCCTCCACAACAAGATCCTGGCCGGCAAGGCCTTCTGGCTGAGCCTGCCCTTCGTCTCCGTCCGCACCGTGATCGTGCTGGCCCTGCTGATCCTGGGGCTGGTGGTGCTGGTGGGCGGCTCGCTGAAGCAGGATCAGACCAGGGATCCCGCCTTCAACATCCGCGCCCGCAAGTTCGCGCCGGCCTTCATGGCCATCTTCGCCCTCGCCATCACCCTCGTGGCCTTCGACTGGATCTCCGGCCTCACCCCCGAGTGGTACAGCGACATCTTCGGCGTCTACCTCTTCGCCGGCGCCTTCCTGGGCGGCCTCGCGGCCACCTCCCTGGCTGTGCTGCACCTCAAGGACCAGGACCGCCTCGAAGGCGTCCGCAAGGACCACCTCTACAACCTGGGCGGCTTCCTCTTCGCCTTCACGGTGTTCTGGTCCTACATCGGCTTCGCCCAGTACATGCTGATGTGGTACGCCAACCTGCCCGACGAGGTCATCTACTTCCAGACCCGGCTGACGGGCGGCTGGCACGTGGTGACGGTCATGCTGGCCTTCCTGCATTTCGTGATGCCCTTCTTCGCCCTGGTCACCCGGGACGCGAAGGGCGACGGCTCCCGGCTCCGCCGCGTGGCCTACCTGATGCTGGCGGCCCACATCCTGGACATCTACTGGCTGATCTTCCCCATCCTCCCCGGCGGGCCCCACTTCTCCTGGCCCGAGGCCAGCTTCGCCCTCCTCTTCCTGAGCGGCGCCATCCTCTGGGTGCGCGGCGCCCTGCAGAAGGGCGAGGACATGCCGGTCGGTGATCCCTTCCTCAAGGAAGGGCTGGAGTTCCGTCTATGATCGACAAGTACGTCTCCCCCTCCGAACTCAAGCGCCTGATCTCGGCCCTGCTCGTGGTCGCGGGATTCATCGCCATCATGGCCCTCTTCGGGTTCCTGGTGGTGCCGGGCACCCGCAACGTCAACGTGCCCGAGGAGGCCGCCGCCGTGGAGGCCCCCCAGGGCGAGACCGGGTGGCTGGATCCCACGGACTACCCCGCCACGGCGCGGGTGGTCCTGCCGCCCATCGATCCCAAGACGGTGATGACGCCCAACCCCGAGCTGATGGCCCGCGGGAAGGCCGTCTTCGCCCAGACCTGCGCCACCTGCCACGGGCCGGACGGCAAGGGCGACGGCCCCGGTGGCACGGGCCTCAACCCCAAGCCCCGCAACTTCACCCAGCAGGCAGGGTGGACCAACGGCTACCGCATCGAGACCATCTACAAGACGCTCGAGGAGGGCGTGAAGGGCACGGGCATGGTGTCCTACAACTACCTCAGCAAGAAGGACCGCATGGCCCTGGTGCACGTGGTCCAGTCCCTCGGCGCCTTCGACCACGGACCGGAGGACCCCAAGGCCCTCGAGGCGCTCTCGAAGCTCTTCGCCAGCGCCGGGGAGACCATCCCCAACAAGGTGCCCGTGGCCTTCGCGGAGAAGCGGATCGAGGCCGAGTTCCAGGCCGCCCCGGCCCTGCCGGACGTGGCGAAGAACCCCGTCCTGCGGGAGGCCGTCCTGGATCCCGCCCGTGCCGCCCAGACCCTGGCGGGGATCCCCCGCTGGCGCGAGGACGACAGGGCCTTCGCCCAGGCCGTGGCGGCCGGGATCCCCGGCAATGGGTTCGCCCCCGCGGTGGTGACCTACGCCCCGGCGCAGTGGAAGGAACTCCAGTCCGCCCTGACGGGCCGCTGAGGAGACACCGATGCCAGCCGGAATGACCCGACGCTTCTCCCTCGCCCTGGGGCTCCTGCTCCTGGCCGGCCCCGGCCTCCGGGCCCAGGCTCCCGCGGCCCCGGCCACGCCGGCGGCCCCCACCTTCTCGCCCCAGGAAGTCGGCGTGGACGAGAAGCTGGGCCAGACCGTGCCCCTCGACCTCGTGCTGAAGGGCGAGGACGGCCAGCCCGTCAC
The DNA here is from genome assembly GCA_021778785.1 of Acidobacteriota bacterium. Lineage (GTDB taxonomy): Bacteria > Acidobacteriota > Holophagae > Holophagales > Holophagaceae > Geothrix. The sequence continues at coordinate 1,846 of JAJYBX010000056.1, read as the reverse complement.
CCTGCGCAGCCTGATCGACAAGCCCACCATCCTCACCATGAACTACTTCCGCTGCGCGGGCATCTGCACGCCCCAGCTCAACGGCCTGGTCGAGGTGCTGAACAAGGTGGATGCCCAGCCCGGGAAGGACTTCCAGGTGATCACGGTCAGCTTCGACGACCGCGACACCCCGGAGATGGCAACCCAGAAGCGCACCAACTACCTGGGCGAGATGACCCGGCCCTTCCCCTCCGGGGGGTGGCGCTTCCTCACCGGGGACGCGGCCACCACCAAGGCCCTGGCCGACTCCGTCGGGTTCAAGTACAAGCGCGTGGGCGACGACTTCGTCCATGCCGGCGCCCTCATGATCCTCAGCCCCAAGGGCAAGGTCACCCGCTACATGTACGGCATCACCTACCTGCCGGCCGATCTCCAGATGGCCCTGCAGGAGGCCGCCCGCGGCGAGGCGCATCCGTCCATCAACAAGCTGCTGAGCTTCTGCTTCAGCTACGACCCCCACGGACGCAAGTACGTCCTTGATTTCACCAAGGTGGCCGCGGCCATCACCCTTCTCGCGGCGGCGATCTTCGTGCTCGTCCTGGTCTTCAAGGGCCGCGGGAAGGCCAAGTCCGAGGAGGGCGAATGAGCACCCACGCCACCACCGTCCAGCCCAGCTACCTCGAAGACACCGGCACCCGCAAGGGCCTCATGGCCTGGCTGACCTCCACCGACCACAAGCGCGTCGGCATCCTGTACCTCTACTCGATGATCAGCTTCTTCTTCGTCGGCGTGGGGATCGGCTTCGTCATGCGCCTGGTCCAGCTCACCCGCTTCCAGAACCTGATCACCGCCCAGACCTACAACGCCCTGTTCACGGTCCACGGCGTCATCATGATCTTCCTGTTCGTGGTGCCGGGCCTGCCCGCGGTCTTCGGCAACTTCTTCCTGCCCATCCTGATCGGGGCGAAGGACGTCGCCTTCCCGAGGTTGAACCTGGCCTCGTGGTACTTCTACATGTCCGGCGCCATCCTGGCCATCCTGTCGCTCTTCACCGGCGGCGGCGCCCCGGACACGGGCTGGACCTTCTACGTGCCCTTCAGCATGCACACGGGCACCAACGTGTCCCTGGCCGTGTTCGCGGCCTTCATCCTGGGCTTCTCCTCGATGCTCACGGGCATCAACTTCATCACCACCATCCACCGCCTGCGGGCCCCGGGGATGCAGTGGTTCCGCATGCCCCTCTTCAGCTGGTCGCTCTACGCCACCAGCTGGATCCAGCTCCTGGCCACCCCCATCCTCGCCATCACGCTGGTGCTGGTGATCCTGGAGCGCGCCTTCGGCATCGGCATCTTCGATCCCGCCAAGGGCGGCGACCCCCTGCTCTACCAGCACCTCTTCTGGATCTACAGCCATCCGGCCGTCTACATCATGATCCTGCCGGCCATGGGCGCCATCTCCGAGATCCTGCCCACCTTCGCCCGCCGGCCCATCTTCGGCTACAAGGCCATCGCCTTCTCCAGCATGAGCATCGCCGGCGTGGGCAGCCTGGTGTGGGCCCACCACATGTTCACCAGCGGCCTCAGCTCCTTCTCCGTGATGCTGTTCTCGCTGCTGACGATGATCGTGGCCGTGCCCAGCGCCATCAAGGTGTTCAACTGGGTCAGCACCCTCTACAAGGGCTCCATCGACTTCCAGCCCCCGCTCCTCTTCGCCATGACCTTCATCTTCCTGTTCTGCATCGGGGGGCTGACGGGCGTCATGCAGGGGGCCCTTGCCATCAACGTCCACATCCACGACACCTACTTCATCGTGGGGCACTTCCACTACGTGATGTTCGGCGGCACCGGCTTCGCCTTCTTCGCGGCGC
>JAJYBX010000055.1 GCA_021778785.1 Acidobacteriota bacterium | reverse complement strand
CCGCCCGCCCCGCCCTGAAGGTCCCCGCCCGCCGCGCCCCCAGTCCGAGCGTCCGCCCCGACCCGAGCGGGAGGCCCGGCCGGCCCAGCCCCGGCGCGACACGCCGGCGACGCCAGCCTCGGGTGCCTCCCTGGCGGATCTCATGGCCAAGTTCAGCAAGGGGCCCCGGTGATCCGCCGCCTCGTTCCCGTCGCGGCCCTGATCCTGCTGGCCGCCTGCCAGTACCAGGCCCGCGGCCCCCTGCGCTACGGCCCCTGGGAGGAGGACCTGACCCTCGCCTACGAGGACCCCTCCGTTCCCGAGCCCCAGCGGACCCAGCAGCGCCTGCAGGTGCGCGTCGAAAGGGCCGCCTTCCCCTCCGAGGGCGACGGCACGGTCCGCCTGGACTACAGCAGCATCCAGGGTTCCCTGACCCTGGTCCTGCGCCACCACGACGGCGGCATCGCCCTCCTGGGCGCCGATGGCAAGCCCCTGGCCAGGCTCCTGCCCGAAGGCTTCCCCCGCACCCAGACCTGGGAGGACCACGGCACCGCCTACCGCGTGGTGGGCCGCGGAACCTGGGACGGCGCCAGGATCCTGCCCGCCACCTCTTCGCCGGTCGGCGTGTGGGTGGAGGCGCAGCCCGCCCACGGCCCCCTGCGGCGGACCCTCTACCTGCCTGGCCTCGGCGAGGTCGAGTCCCTGGAACTCCGCGACGGTGCATGGATCGCCGTCAACCGCCTCGTGGGTCGCGGCTTCACGAATCTTCCCATCTCCAGGCGCCCGTAGCGCCCCACCGGAGCCACCATGGCCGACGAAACGACTGAAGCCACCCTGCCCCCCGGCGCCGCCAAGGGCTCCATCCGGGACAACCTGGAAGTGGTGTGCTTCGCCATGGTCCTGATCCTGTTCTTCAAGACCTACGTGGGCCAGCAGTTCAAGATCCCCTCCGCCTCCATGCGGAACACGCTGATGATCGGGGACCACCTGCTGGCCAACAAGTTCATCTTCGCCACGCCCCAATGGGCCTGGGAGGAGAAGCTCTTCCCCATGCGCCCCGTGAAGCGCGGCGACATCATCGTCTTCCGCTACCCGCTGGACCGCGACCAGGACTACGTGAAGCGCTGCGTGGCCCTGCCCGGCGACACGGTGGAGATGCGCAACAAGCGCCTCTACGTGAACGGCAAGCTCATCACCGGCCCCTGGGAATACCAGTTCGGGCGCAGTCCCGACGGACCCACGCCCGGCCCCTGGCCTCTCACGCGGTACGCGGGTGAGGCCGAGCAGCCCACGGGCGTATGGCGGCACACGGATCCCGAAGAACTGACCATGGATCGCCAGGGCATCGACAGCCTCATCCAGGAGGGGTTCAAGGACAACCTGGGCCCCGTCACCGTGCCCCCCGGCGAGGTCTTCGCCATGGGCGACAACCGGGACAACAGCCTGGACAGCCGCTACTGGGGCTTCCTGCCCCTGGACCACCTCCGGGGCCGGCCCTTCATCGTGTGGTGGAGCTTCCGCGAGGGCGACTCGGACGACGACAACGGGCGCGTGCCCAACGGTCCCATGGACGTCCTTTCTGATTTCGTGGATGCCGCCCGCCACTTCTTCACCCGCACCCGCTGGGAGCGGACCGGGACCATCCCCCGGTAGCCCGGTTGAAGGCCCGCCTCCTTCCGCTCCTGCTCGCGGCCCTGCCCCTGCTGTCCTGGGGGGACAAGGGCCACCGGGCCGTGGTGAGCCTCTCGCTGACCACCCTCCCGCCCGGGGTGCGCGCCTGGTACCGGGGCCAAGAGGCCTTCCTGCGCGACCACGCCTCCGATCCCGACCACTGGCGGCAGGACCGCAAGGAAGGCCCCCGCCACTTCCTCGACTGCGAGGCCTACGGCGGCCCAGACGGCGTCCCCCGCGAGGAGGCGGCGGCCCAGGCGAAGCTGGGCGGGGCCTTCTACCGCAACGGCGTGGTGCCCTGGATCATCCAGGACCGCTGGCGCGATCTCGTCGCCGCCTTCAAGTCCGGCGATCCCGAAAAGGTGGCCTTCGCCACGAGCATCCTCTCCCACTATGTCGCCGACCTGCATGTGCCCCTGCACACGACGGAGAACCACGATGGGGAGGAGACCGGCCAGCGGGGCGTCCACAGCCGCTGGGAGACGGGCCTGGTGGGTCGGTTCGTCCAGGAGGAAACCCTGACGGCCTCCGCGGCGACGGCCGATCCTGGGATCCTCGACCGGCCCTGGGCCTGGCTCGCCGCCTCCTACGCCCTGGTGCCGAAGCTGCTGGCGGACGACCGCGCCGCGGACCGCACTTCGCCGGAGGGCCCCCATGGGAAGCAGCGGGGCGCGGCCTACTGGGCGATCTTCTGGGCCGAGCAGGGGCCCGTGGTGGCTGGGCAACTGGAAGCGGCGGCCCGCCACCTCGGCGACGCCGAACTCAGCGCCTGGGTCGCGGCGGGCCGGCCCGCCGCGCCGGGGGCCAGGTAGGCGCTACTTCGGGTCCTCCCACCGCTTCCGGTCCAGCCACACCTGCTCCAGGCGCCCCTTCGGGTCCTCGCCCTTCCAGTGGAGCTTCACGGGGCCCTGGGCGTCCCGCTTCGTGACGGTGACGCCGGCGCCTTCGCCGGTGCGGAGGAGCTTCAGCAGGGCCTCGGGGCTGGCCACTTCGGGCAGGAAGGGCAACGGCAGGCCAGCCAGCGTGAGGGCCCGTTGGTCCAGCTTCTGGCGGGGGACCTGCACCCGGTAGCCGGAGGCACGGTCGCCCTCCAGCAGGAGCAGCCGCTCGCCGAGGCCGTGCAGCTCAAGGATGAGCTTCCCGGTGGCGGCATCCACGAACACGCTGAGGGTGCCCGTGCCTTCGCCCTCGGGGCCCTCGTAGCCCCAGCCGTACTGGGCCCGCACGGGCGCCACGGGGACGGCCGGGGCGGGCGCGGTCTGCGCGGGAACGGTCTGGAAGAGCGGGATCACGGGGCCTCCTCGTCGTCCTCCGCGGCGGGCGCGGGTTCCGCCACTTTCTGGGCCTGATCCTTGGCGATGCGCAGGCGCAGGTCGCCGAGGCGCTTCTCCAGGTCCTGACGGTCGGGGAAGACGAAGGCCAGGGCCCGCTCCCACTGCTCGGCGGCCTCCTCCAGCTTGCCCTGCTTGAGCAGCACCTCGCCCAGGTGCCTGCGGACCTCCGGGCTGAAGGGGCTGAGCCCCGCCGCCCGGCGCAGGGTGGCCTCGGCCTCGGCCAGCTTGCCCAGCTTGAATTGCGCCCAGCCCAGGCTGTCCACCACGTTGCCATTGTCGGGCGTGGCCTTGGCGCTGGCCTCGATCAGGGAGGCCGCCTCGGGCAGGTCCTGGTCCTGCTCCAGGAGCAGGTAGCCCAGGTTGTTCTGCACCATGGAGTTGGTGGGCGCCATCGCCTGGGCCTCGCGCAGGACCTTCAGGGCATCCAGGGGCCGGTCGAGCTGCTCGAGGGCCGAGCTCTGCATGAGGAGGATGTCCACGCTGCGCACGGGGCCGAGGGCCCGGGCCTGCTGGATGGCCTCCAGGCACTTGTCCCAGCGCCGGAATTCGGACCAGAGGGCGGCCATGCCCTCCTTGTGGAGCTGTTCGAGGGAGGAGCGCGCCTCCTTCCGCGAGAAGAAGGAATACTCGAGGTACTTCGAGGGCAGCGTGGCCGCCTGCGCGAAGAAGGCCACCTTCGGGAAGCGCTGGATGCCGTCCTGGATGGCCTCCAGGGCCGCCTTCCAGTCGTTCAGGCTGATGTGCGCCTGGCAGATGAACACCTGCATCTCCCCGGCCACCTGCCCGCGGGGGGGGTGGCGCTTCACGTACGCCAGCAGTGCCGCGCCCTTGCCCTGGAGCAGGAGCGACTCGGCATAGAGGGCCTGCGCCCCGTCCGACACGGGCCCCTGGTCTGCGGGGGCCTCCACGAGGACCTTGAGACGGGTCTCGGCCTCGGCGAACCGGCCCAGGTTCATGAGGGCCATGGCCATGTTGAAGCTGATGCGGGGGCTGGGCTTCAGGGCCTCGGCGCGGCCCAGGCTGTCCAGGGCCTCGGCGAAGCGCGACGTCTGCAGCCGCACGAGGGAGATGTTCTCCCAGAGGGCGGGTTCCTGCGGGAGATGCCTGGCCAGCAGCAGGAAGCTCTCCTCGGCGTGGGCCAGGAAGCCGGCCTGGATCTGCTCGCGGGCGAGATCCTCGAGCATGCGGAGCTGGCGCTCGTCCGGGTGGTGGGCGTTGAGCGCCAGCACCGCCTCCCGCTTCCCGGCATAGTTGTGCGTCGCCACCGCCTGGAGGTAGGCCCGCTCCCAGGCCGGCGTGAAGGAAGGCCGCAGGCGGCCGAGGCGGAGCCACGCGCGCAGGGCCGCGGGGTCGTCGTGGAGCTGCTCGGAAACCTCACCGAGGCGCGCCCACACTTCCGGATCCTGCGGCAGCAGGGCGGCGGCCGCCTCCAGATCCGTCCTCGCCTCCGGCATCAGGGCGGCGTCCTTCTGGGCGCGCTGCACCTGCAGCAGGGCCAGGTGGGCCCGGGCCTCGCCGTTCTGGGGCGCCAGCTCCACGGCCTTCTGCGCGGGGGCCAGGGCGCCGTCCAGATCCCGGGACTCCTGCAGGGCCTCGGAGAGGCGCAACCGGGCCTCGGCGCTCTTCGGCACCAGGGCCACCACGCGGCGGTAGAGGGCGGCGGCGGCCTCGGGATCGGTGCCGCCCCCCCGGAGCTGGAGGGCCCGGGCCTCGAGCATGAGGGCGCGGACATCCACCTGCGGCGGCGCGGCCAGGAGGGGCGGCACGAGCAGGCCGGCCAGGATCAGGGTTCGGGGATCACGCACGGGCGGCCTCTCGGGCAAGGAGCTGGATCAGGCGGGCATGGGGACCGGCCCAGGCCTCGGGGGGCAGGATCCGCTGGATGGCGGGTTCCGAGGCCCTGGGAAGGATGCAGTGGATTTCGGTGGCGGGGTGGTCCTCGGTGCTGTGGGCCGCGGCGCGGGCCTTCTTGTCCCGGTGGAGGAGCGGCAGGCATTCGGACCAGGGCGCCACCAGCGGGGCCAAAGGCGCCAGGCGCTGCGCCAGCAGATCCAGGAACTCTGTGGGGAAGGGCTTCAGGTCCAGGTCCTCCACCATGAGGCAGGAGGCCAGCAGGCCCAGGCCCACGGCCTCGCCGTGGAGCAGCTGATAGCCCGAGGCCGCCTCCAGCGCGTGGCCGAGGGTATGGCCCAGGTTCAGCAGGCGCCGCTCGCCGGATTCCCGGGGATCGCGATGGACCACGGCGGCCTTGTACGACAGGGCCCGTTCCACCCAGCCCTGCTTGACGGGGCCCTCCTGCAGCATCTCGGTGGCCCAGCCCAGCTCGCCCTGGATCAGCGCAGTCTTCACCAGCTCCCAGCGGCCGTTCTCCAGATGGCGCGGTGGCAGGCCCGCCAGGAAGGCCGTGCAGGCCACCAGGCGGCGGGGCGCATGGAAGGCCCCCACGAGGTTCTTCCCCGCGGCCAGGTCCGCGCCGGTCTTGCCACCGAGCCCCGCGTCCGCCATGGCGAGCAGGGTGGTGGGCCAGGCCTGCCAGGCCACGCCCCGCAGGTAGATCGCCGCCCCCAGGCCCGCGAGGTCCGTCAGGACGCCGCCGCCCAGCGCCACCACAGTGGCCTCGCGGTGGAGGGGCACCCGGGCCCAGTGTTCGAGCCACGGGATCACCGTCCGCAGCTTCTTCTCCTCCTCGGTCACCGGCACCCACAGGGCGTGGGCGGGTTCGGGCATGCCGGCCTCCCGCCAGGCGTCCCGCAGCTGCTCGTCCCCCACCAGGGTCCAGGGTCCCTCGGGCAGGAGGGCGGCGTCCGGGGCCTCCTGGATGAAGACCTCGGTGGCGAAACCGGAGGGCGTGGCCAGTCGCACGTCAGTCCCTCCCCCGGAGGGTGGCCTCGGCCTGCATGGGCCGGTCGCCGCGCAGCCAGTGGATGATGGCCTTGTCGCCGGGCTTGTAGGCGCCCAGGGCGCCCATGAAGTCGTAGATGTCCTTGATGGGCCGGTCCCCGAACTGCGTGAGGATGTCGCCGGCCTGGAGCCCGATGGCCTCCGCCGTGGAGCCCTTCGAGACGCCGTTGATCCGGAAGCCCTTGGCATTGTCCGCATAGTCCGGGATGGACCCGAAGGCGATGCGCATGGGCCCGCCGTTCCCCTTCGAGGGGATCTTCGCCGTCTCGGGGTCGAAGGCCGGCACCGCCGTCCCGTCGGCGAGCTGGAGGACGACTGCCCGTCCGTAGGCGGCCAGCTGGGCCAGGCCGGCATAGTCGATGTGGTCCGCCGTGTCGGTGGGCCGGTGGTAGTCGCCGTGCAGGCCGGTGAAGAAGAAGAAGGTGGGGATCTTCGCCTGGGCGAAGCTCATGTGGTCGGAGCCGCCCACGGCCGCGCCGATGTCGGCGGTGATGGCGAAGGACTTCGGCGCCAGCTTCTCCGCGGCCTCCACGGCGGATTTCGGCGCGCCGAGCCCGCCCATCATCAGGCGCGGGGCCTTGGGATCCAGGCGGCCCACCATGTCGAAGTTGACCATGAACTTCACGGAGGCCAGGGGCTGCGTCGGGTGCTGCACCCAGTACTGGGATCCCAGCAGGCCCTCCTCCTCGCCGCCGTAGGCCATGAGCAGGATGGACCGGCGGGGCCGGGCCCGCTTCAGCTCCCGGGCCAGCTCGAGGACCAGGGCCGTGCCCGAGGCGTTGTCGTCGGCGCCGGGATGCACCTCGCCCCGGGCGGATGCGCCGCCCAGGCTGTGGCGCTCCCCGAGCCCGAGGTGGTCCATGTGGGCGCCGAGGGCGATGTATTCCCCGCGCAGCTTCGGATCCCGGCCGGGGAGGACCGCCACGACGTTCGGCACCTTCGCCTCGATGCGCCGCAGGGCCAGATCCAGGGTCAGGGTGCTCCAGGGCGCGTAGATGTAGTCCCGGCTCTGGGGCTGGCCGGTCTCGCGGATCTTCTGGAGGCGGGCGGCGAGGTCGTCGCAGGCCGGCGCCAGGGCCGCGGGTGTCATGGCCAGCACGGGAAGATCCAGCTTGGCGGGGCCCTCCTCGCGCTGGGGCGGATGCAGGGGGCCGTCCTCCAGCACGATCACCGCCTCCGCCTTGGCGGCCTCCAGCCGCTTGATCCGCGCGACGAGGCTGCGGTCGCCCCGCGCCAGGTGCGCGAAGGCCGGGAGGTCGGGCACCGTCCGGGCGATGACCGCCACGTGGTCCTTCAGGTCGATGCCCGCCAGGTCGTCGTAGCCTCCGGGAACCTGGAGGCCGTAGCCCACGAAGGCCAGGGGCTTGTTGCTGAATCCGGCATCCGAGCTGAAGCCGTAGGCCTCGACGTCCTTCCCCCAGACGAGGGGGTGGCGGTCCTCGCCCTTGGCCAGCTGGGCCCCGGCCTTCACGCGGACGACCCGGGCCACGAAGGGGAAGCGCTGGACGGTGGCCCGGAGTCCCAGGGCCTTCAGTTCGCCCGCCACGCGGGCCGCCGCCCTGTCCAGCTCCGGGTAGCCGTTGCCCCGTCCCTTCAGGCCGGGGGAGGCCAGGTATTCGACGTCCCTGCGGAGCCGGGCCTCCACCCGGGCGGGGGCGTCCGCAGGCACCTGGCCCGCCAGGAGCGCCGACAGGGCGGGGATGAACACCACGGATGTCCAGGGGCGCATGGCCACTCCTTGCGTTCCTGTACTTTACCGGCGCGGGGCGGATCCGTCCTGGGGGGACCGCAGGGGGCCGGGCCTGTGGGAGAATGGCCCCATGTCGGAACAGGAAGCCTTCTTCCAGCCGGACCAGGTGGACCAGCGTCCCCTGCGCCATGCGCTCCTCTGGCGGCTGACGGGCTACATCCGGCCCTACTGGCCCGCCCTCGTGGCGTTGCTGCTGCTCATGGCCACCGGCGCCTTCCTCGAGGTCATGCCCTCGGAGCTCACCCTCCGGCTCATCAACCGCTTCATGGACCACGGCAGCCTGCGCGGCGCCGCCCCGCTGCTGGCGGGCTTCGTCGGCGTGCTGGTGGGCGGCTTCATCGTCAGCTTCCTGCGCTACTACCTGCTGGCCTGGGTGGGCCAGAAGGCCATGGTGGACCTGCGGGTCCAGCTCTTCACCCACCTCATGGGCCGCAGCACCCACTTCTTCCACCGCAACCCCGTGGGCCGCCTGATGACCCGGGTCACCAGCGACGTGCAGAACCTGAACGAGATGTTCGCCTCGGGCTTCGTGGCCATCGTGGGCGACGCCATGTCCCTCCTGGCCATCGTGGGCTGGATGTTCTGGACGAGCCCCAGCATGGCCCTCGTCGCCCTGGGCATCCTGCCCTTCCTCCTGGCGGCCACGGAGATCTTCCGGCGGCGGGCCGGCGAGGCCTTCCGGGAGACCCAGCGGCGCTACGCGGCCATCAACGCCTACCTGCAGGAGCAGATCTCCGGCATGGGCCTGGTGCAGGTGAACGCCCAGGAGGCCCGCAGCGAGGGGGAATTCAAGCGGCTGAACCAGGACTACCTCGACGCCTTCCTCCGCACGATCTTCGCCTACGCCGTGTTCTTCCCCGTGGTGGAGTTCATCACCTCGGGCACGCTGGCGGCGCTGATCTTCTACGCGGGCTTCAAGCTCAAGGCCGGCGCCATCACCTGGGGCCTCCTCTTCGCCTTCATCCAGCAGTCCGCGCGGTTCTTCCGGCCCATCCGGGAACTGGCGGAGCGCTACAACGTGATGCAGACGGCCCTGGCCTCCAGTGAGCGCATCTTCCGCCTGCTGGACAACCAGGAGGAGATCCCCGAGGCGCCGGAAGCCAAGGCCGCG
>JAJYBX010000054.1 GCA_021778785.1 Acidobacteriota bacterium | reverse complement strand
GCCCGTGCAGAGCAAGGCCCTGAATGGCATGGACTCCCTGCTCTCCATCGTGCAGATGCCCGCGGGCATCCCCGTGGGCACCCTCGCCATCGGCAAGGCCGGGGCCATCAACGCCGCCCTCCTGGCCGCCGCCATCCTGGCTGGCACGGACGAGAGCCTTCGCGCCCGCCTGCGGGCCTACCGCGAGGCCCAGACCCAGAAGGTGCTGCTGAACGACCGCCTGCCGTAGGCCCGCTGGCCCGAGTCTATTTCGTGAAGATCCCGCGGATGAACTTCTTGAACTTGCCCTCCTCGCCGCCCTTGCGGGTGTGGACCTTCTGGAGCCGCACAGGGTCGGGAAGGGCCTTGTGGCGCTCCAGCGTGGTGCTCCAGGGCTGGTAGCCGTCCAGCTTCAGGCGCACGACGTGGAGGCCTTCGCCGGGGACCTGCAGCGCCAGGGGGCTCGTCCCCTTCGATTCACCGTCCAGCAGCACCTCGGCGCCGGGGGGGTCGGTGATGACCTTGGCCTCGAAGGGCGCGGGCGCCAGGCGCAAAGACAGGTCCCGGTCGCCGGGCAGGAGGCGGTACTCCATGGGCAGGAAATCCGTCTTCTCCAGGCGGAGACGATCCGCCTTCCCCTTCACCACCACCTGCCGCAGGGGCGTCCGCCCCAGCGGGGTACCGTCGAGGAAGGCCTCGGCCCCGCTGGGCCTGGATTCGATGGAGAGGGTCCGGCTCGGCCCCGAACGGAACAGGAGGCCCCAGGCGAGGAGGACGGCCGTGGCGGCTCCGCCGGCCCAGGCCCAGCGGACCCAGGGCCGCCGCCCCCCCGGCCGCTCCAGGCGCAGGGTCCCCGTGGCCCGGACAGGATTGGCCATCTGTGCCAGGAAGGCCTGCCGGACGGGCTCCTCCAGCGGCAGGGTGGTCAGCAGGTCCGTGAGAAAGCTCCGCAGGTCCGGATACCGGGCCTCCGGATCCTTGTCGAGCGCCCGTTTGAATACCGCCACCAGGGCCGGTTCCAGGGTTTCCGGGAACACGGGGGCCTCGTGGGCGATGCGGTAGAGCACCACGCCCACGCTGTCCCCGGCGAAGGGCAGCCCGCCGGTGAGCAGCTCGTAGGCGGTGAGGGTGAAGGCCCAGCGATCGGTGGCCTCCGTGGCCTTGGCCCCCGCCAGCAGCTCCGGCGCGGCATAGGAGGGCGTCCCCAGGAAGGCGGCCGTGGTGGTGAAGCCCGCCTCATCCCCCCGGGCGATGCCGAAGTCCATCAGCTTCAGCCGCCCCTCCTTGGAGACCATGAAGTTCTCCGGCTTGATGTCGCGGTGGAGGATGCCCAGGTCATGGACCGCCTCCAGGGCGCCGGCCGCCTGGAGGAGCAGATCCACCGCATCCGGGGCCATCAGGGGGCCCCGCTTCAGGAGGGCGGCCAGGGATCCGCCTTCCACGTACTCCATCACCAGGAAGGGCCCCAGGTCCTTCTCCTCGCCCACGTCGAAGACCGTGATGGCGTTGGGATGGTTCAGCCGGGCGGAGATCTCCGCCTCCCGCTTGAACCGCTGCAGGATGCCGGCATCGCCCATCCCCTCGCGCACCACCTTGATGGCGAGGCCCCGCTTCAGGAGGGGGTCCTCGGCCAGATAGACGGTCCCCATGGCCCCCGAACCGAGGGTGCCCAGGATCTTGTAGCGACCGATGGTGGAAGGATCCAGGCTCATCTCCCTCGATCATGGCAGGACTCGTTCCAGGATGGGCACGTGCGCTGGGCTACACTCAGGGGATGGCCGAACACGGTTTCAGCGCTCCCCGCCCCGCCCAGCTCCGCCGTTTCGGGCGCGTGTTCTACCCGGCGGGACTGAGGCTCCAGAAGGCGCTCGCAGCCTATGTCTCCGGAGGCGGGCGGCCCGACCAGCTGGTCCTCCTGGAGCACGATCCGGTCTTCACCCTGGGCCGGAACGCGACCCCCGCCGACATCCACGTGAGCGACGACTTCCTGGCCGGCCAGGGCGTCAGCGTGCACCGGACGGATCGCGGCGGCGAAGTGACCTACCACGGCCCCGGGCAGATCGTGGCCTATCCCATCTGCAACCTGCGGGGCGGCCGGGAGGATGTGGGCCGGCTGGTGCGGGGCCTGGAGGAGGCCATGATCCGCACGGCGGCGGATTTCGGCGTGGCGGCCGACCGCCTGAAGGGCGCTCCCGGCATCTGGGTGGAGACGCCCCGGGGCCTGGAGAAGCTCGGCGCCATCGGCCTCCATCTCAGCCGCTGGATCACGACCCACGGCATCGCCTTCAACGTGCGCCCCGACCTCGCCCACTTCCGCTGGATCACCCCCTGCGGTTTCACGGACAAGGGCGTGTGCAGCCTGGAGTCCCTCCTGGGTGAGGCCGCCCCCACCTGGGAGACGGCCGCGGACCGGCTCCAGGCGCACCTCACGGATTGCCTGGCCCTGGATCTCCAGCCCACCCGCGCCCCCAGCCGCAGCGTGTCCGCCCTCACCTGGCGCCGGGGACCGGAGGGGCCCCAGATCCTCATGATGCTGCGGGTGCCCGCCCACGGCCACTGGTGGCAGAGCGTCACCGGCATGATGGAACCTGGCGAGACGCCCGAGGAGACCGCCCACCGGGAGCTGAGGGAGGAGACGGGCCTCGCGGGCACCCTGGTGCCCCTGGGCCTCTCCCACAGCTTCTGGGTGGATCCCGCCATCGTCCACTTCCCCGACGACGAGCCCCGGTTCAACACCGAAACCTGCTTCGCCATGGAGGTGGCGGCTGGTGCGACGGTGCAGCTGGAACCTTCGGAACACAGCGAATTCAAGTGGTGCGGGATCGACGAGGCCCTGGCCCTGATGAAGTGGGAGGGCAGCAAGGCGGCCCTGGCCCTGCTGCGAACCCGGCTGGGGGGCTGATGGCCCGGGGCTCAGGTCCGGGTCCGACTCCGCCGATGGGTAGGGGGCCGGCCATGACCGATCCCGTCTCCCATCCCCCCGCCTCCGGCCCCCGGGCCTGGCCCCGCTCCGCCCCCTGGGTCCTCCTGACGTACGCGGCATCCGGGGTCGCCGCGCTCGCCCTGCGCTCCGGGTCCGGGGAACTCCTCCTCGACCTTCTCAACACCGCCGTGTTCACCCACGCGGCCATGCTCCTCTGGTCGAGGGCCCACAGGGGCTCCGCTGCCGGGGCCGGCTGGCGACTGCTCAGCCTCGGCATGGCCGCCCAGGCTGCCGCCCAGGCCGGAGCGGCCTTCATCCTGCTCAGTTCCGGAAGGCATCCGGCCTTCCCCTCCTGGCTGGAGGGATTCAGCTTCCTGTCCCTGGGACTGACCATCACCGCCCTGCTGGCCTGGCCCCTGGCCTCCGCCTCGGGCTCCGAACGCCTCCGGAAGGGCCTGGACGGCCTCGGGATCGCCCTCTCGGCCTTCTTCATCGGCTGGTTCTTCGCCCTGGGCCCCCTCTTCCACAGTGCAGCCCCGGGTTCCCTCCCCAGCCGGGTGGTCCTGGTGGTGTTCTTCCTCGCCAACGCCACCATCCTGGGCATCGGGGCCTACCTGGGCGCCCGGCAGCCCGGGCGGTTCCGGGGCCCCCTTGGCTGGATCCTGGCGGGTTTCGGCCTCTCCCTGCTCCAGGTCACCCTCCAGGTGCCCCTGAGCCTTCAGGGACGCTACCACCTGGGTCATCCCCTGGACCTTCTGGTGCTCCTGGCCGGTCTGGCCATCCTCCTCTCGCCCCTGTCGCCGCGCCCCCTGGAGCCCGGACCCGCTCCAGGCGAGGAGACCCGGGATTCCTCCGGGCCGGCCCTCTTCCTGCCCATCCTGCCAGCGACCACGGCCCTCGCCTTCGCCTTCGGCGCCCTGGTGCTGGCCCCCCATCGCCTGGACGCCCCCGTCATCGGCCTGGGCATCCTCCTGGCCGCCCTGGGCCTGCTCCGCGCCCTGCTGGCCCTCCGGGACCTCCAGCGCCTCTCCGCCGTCCTGGAAGCCCGGGTGAAGGAGCGCACACGGTCCCTGGAAGCCGCCCAGGACCTGCTGCTGCGGACGGAACGGCTGAACACCGTGGCGGTCCTCGGGGCCGGCATGGCCCACGACCTCAAGAACCTGCTCGGCGTGGTGCGCCTCCGGGCCGACCTCCTGTCCGAGCATCTCCACGCGGTGGAACCGGACCTCCACCCGGAGATCCAGGGGCTCGTGCGGGCCTCCACCCAGGCCGAATCGCTGCTCCTGGACCTGCTGGCGGTGGGCCGCGGCCATGGGAGCGCCCCCGAACCCATGGACCTCGGGCAGCGGGTGAACCAGCTCGGGACCCTCCTGCGGGCGGCCCTGCCTCCCGCCATCCGCCTGGCCGTGGAGATCCCATCGCATCCCGCCATCATCGAAAGCCATCCCGGGCGCGTGGACCAGATGGTGGTGAACCTCGTCCTGAACGCCCGGGACGCGATGCCCGAGGGGGGAACCCTCCGCCTCCGCGTGGCCCTGGCGACCGAAGGGGACCACCCCATGGCGGAACTGGCCGTCTCCGACACGGGCGTGGGCATCCCGGAACCGATCCAGGCCCGGATCTTCGAGCCCTTCTTCACCACCAAGGCACCAGGCCGCGGCACGGGGCTCGGGCTGGCCTCGGTGGTCCAGACCGTGGCCGATCTGCACGGCACCCTCTCCCTCGCCAGCGAGCCCGGACGCGGCTCCACCTTCACCCTGAGGTTCCCGGCCTGCGTCTAAGGTTAGGCACTCTAAGATGACGTCTCCACCCGGAGCCGCCATGGAGCCCAAAGTCGCCCTCATCACCGCCGCCTCCAGGCGCATGGGCGCCGCCATCGCCCGGGAGCTGGCCGCCCGGGGCTGGCGCCTGGCCCTGCTGGCCCGCTCCGAGGCGGTGGAAGGCCTGGCCGCCGAGCTCGGGGCCCTCGCCATCCGGGGCTCCGTCACCGAGGCCCTGGACCTGGACCGGCTGGTGGAGGGCGCGCTGGACCGGTTCGGCCGCATCGACGGGGTGGTGGTGAACACCGGCCATCCGGCCAAGGGCGACCTCCTGGCCCTCACGGACGAGGACTGGCGCGCCGGCCTGGACCTGCTCCTCCTGCCCACGGTGCGCCTGGCCCGCCAGGTGGCGCCGATCATGGCCCGGCAGGGGGGCGGCGCCTTCCTGAACCTCACCAGCGCCGCGGCCCTGGAACCCAACCTCGCCTTCCCCATCTCCAGCGCCCTGCGGGCCGCCGTGGCGGCCTACACCCGGCTGTTCGCCCGCCGGTACGCCGGGCAGAACCTCCGCATGAACAGCCTCCTGCCCGGTTTCGTGGACAGCTACGAAGTCTCCCCGGAGGTCCTGGCCTCCATCCCGCAGGGCCGCCCGGCCACGGTGCAGGAGGTGGCCAAGGCGGCGGCCTTCCTCCTCTCCGACGAGGCCGCCTACCTCAACGGCGTGAACCTGCCCTTCGATGGCGCCCTGAGCCGCGGTCTGTGATCCCTGCCTGAACTTCCCCCCGGATCCTTGGGGGGCCCGGGAGCCCTTGCTACCCTGGGCCTTTGGGCCGGAGCCGCCATGTTTCCCCAGTTCACCGAAGACCAGCTCGCCATCCAGGACGCCGCCCGCGCCTTCGCCCAGGCCGAGATCGAGCCCGGCGCCGGGGCCCGGGACGCCAGCGGCGAGTTCCCGAAGGAGATCATCAAGCAGCTCGGGGAGATGGGCTTCATGGGCATGAACGTGCCCGAGCAGTACGGCGGCGCGGGCGTGGACTACCTCAGCTACATCCTGGCCCTGGAGCAGATCGCCTACGTGGACGCCTCCGTGGCCGTCACCATGAGCGTGAACAACTCCGTGGCCTGCGCGCCCATCCTGAACTTCGGCAGCGAGGCCCAGAAGCAGGCCTACCTGAAGCCCCTGGCCAGTGGCGAGGTCCTCGGCGGCTTCATGCTCACCGAACCGGATGCGGGCTCCGACGCCGCGGCCCTGAAGACGAAGGCCGTCAAGGTGGACGGGGGCTGGCAGCTGAGTGGATCCAAGGCCTGGATCACCAACGGCGGCGTCGGCAAGTACTTCGTCTGCATGGCCATCAGCCATCCCGAGAAGGGCAAGAAGGGCATCAGCGCCTTCGTGCTGGATGCCGACACCCCTGGGGTCCACATGGGCAAGCCCGAGGAGAAGATGGGCCTCCGCTCCAGCAAGACCGTGATGGTCGCCCTGGAGGACGCCTTCGTGCCGGATTCCGCGATGCTCGGCAAGGGCTGCGACGGCCTGAAGATCGCCTTCCACGGGCTGGACGGCGGGCGCATCGGCATCGCCGCCCAGGCCCTGGGCATCGCCCAGCGGGCCCTGGACGAGAGCGTGGCCTACGCCAAGACCCGGAAGACCTTCGGCAAGCCCATCGGCGAGCACCAGGCCATCCAGACCTACCTCGCCGAAATGACGGCCCGGGTGCAGGCCGCCCGGCTGCTGGTCTACAAGGCCGCCTCCCTGAAGGACGCCGGTCTGCCCTGCACCCTGGAGGCCGCCACCGCCAAGCTCTTCACCACGGAGAACGCCATGTGGGTGTGCGACCGGGCCGTCCAGATCCACGGCGGCTACGGCTATTCCCGCGAGTACGTCGTCGAGCGCCTCTACCGCGATGTCCGGGTGACCAGCATCTACGAGGGCACCAGCGAGATCCAGCGCATGGTCATCGCCCGGGCCCTGATGGCGTGACCGGGCGCAGTTACGGTTTTATTCAACACCCGATGAAATCCCTCTTGCCCTCGGATTGCGAGGGCGGCATCCTGCTTTCCGGGGCCGATCTAAACCTGGCCCAGGACTTGGCCGTAGGCTCCCTGTCCCCGTGGCGGCTCTTTTCGATCTCCAAGGAGTGGTGATGAATCGTCCCCAGATCTTCTCGGCCCTGTTCGTGGCCTTCTCCCTGGTGGCCCAGGAAGCGCCGCTGCCGGACGCATCCCATCTCACCCTGCAGGACGCCATCGAGACCTCCCTGAAGAACAACCTCCAGGTGCAGATCTCGGCCCAGACCCGGGAGACCGCCAAGGCCAACCTCCAGTTCAGCGAGGGGACCTTCGACTGGCTGCTCACCAGCGGCCTCACCCTCAGCCACTCCAAGTCGGTCTTCGAGAACAAGACCTTCAGCGTGGGGAGCACGCCCATCAGCGGCAGCAGCACCACGGACTACCGCAACTGGACCGTGGGCCTCAGCAAGCCCGTGCAGTGGGGCGGCACCTTCCAGTTGAACTACAACCCCACCTACAGCTACACCGAGACCGACATCACGGGGTACCCGCTCCGCACCACCACGACGCCCTACACGGGTTCCTTCTCGGCGTCGTACACCCAGAGCCTGCTGCGGAACTTCGGGCGCGAAGCCAGTGCCAGCAGCCTGATCGTGGCCCAGTACGGCTCGAAGGCGGCGGACTACACCTTCCAGCTCGCCGTGATCAACCAGGTGGCCAGCACTGAATCCGCCTACTGGGACGTGGTCTACGCCAAGCGCGACCTCGACAACAAGCAGCAGGCCCTGGCCCTGGCCCAGCAGCAGCTCAAGGAGAACCAGATCCGCGTGCAGGTGGGCACCCTGGCGCCCATCGAGGTGACCTCCGCCGAGGCCTCCGTGGCCCAGGCCGAGCAGAACATCATCGCCTCCGAGGCCCAGCTCCTGAACGCCAAGGACGCCCTCATCCGCACCCTCTACCCCACTTCGGACCGGCCCAAGAGCCTGGACACCGCCGACCAGCCGAGCGTGAAGCCCCTCCAGATGGACGAGACCAAGGCCGTGCAGACGGCCCTGGCGAACCGCGTGGAGATCAAGAACGCCGAACTCGACCTGGCCGCCAAGAAGGTCCTCGAGCGGGCCGCGGACAACCGCACCCTGCCCCAGCTCGACCTCACCGTGGGCTACAACGGCACGGCCTCGAACTACGCCACCTACAGCCCCGTGAACACCGACCTGGCCCAGGCCAAGAGCCCCGGCTACTCCGTGGGCCTCCAGTTCGCCATGCCCCTCCAGAACCGCGCGGCCAAGGGCAACCTGGCCCTGGCCCGGGCCAACCGGCGGAGCAGCGAGCTGTCGCTCCACGACCTGGAACTGGGCATCACGCTCGAAGTGCGGCAGGCCTACCGCAACCTCGATTCCGCCTCCAAGGGCGTGGCCGCTGCGGAGAAGACCCGCATCTACCGGGAGCAGGATCTGGATGCCGAGCGGAAGAAGTTCGAGAACGGCATGAGCACGAACTTCCTCGTCCTCTCCAAGCTGAACGATCTGAACACCGCCAAGGGCGCGGAACTCCAGGCCCAGATCGCCTACGCCAAGGCCGTCACGGCGATGGACAAGGCGGTCGGATCCCTCCTGCAGGCCCGCCATCTGGACGTGAAGTAGCCCCAGACTTTCTTCCCACGTCAAATCGGGCCCCGGACGGGGCCCGATTTGACGTTACCTCCGCCGCAAGGCGGCGGAGCCTCGGGATACGGTTCAGTCCATCCGAAGGCTCAGGTCCGCCGCCGGGGCGCTGTGGGTGAGGGCCCCCACGCTGAGGAAGTCCACCCCGGTCTCGGCCACGTCCCGGGCCCGCTCGAGGGTGATGTTGCCGCTGGCCTCCAGGAACACCCGCCGTCCGCTGCGGTCGCGCAGGGCCACGGCCTCCCGCATCTGGTCCAGGGGCATGTTGTCCAGCAGCACGCCGTCCACGTCGGGCAGGTCCAGGCAGGCCTTGAGCTGGCCGAGCGTCTCCACCTCCACCTCGATCTTCACGAGGTTCGGGGCCACCCGGCGGGCGGCCTCCACGGCGGCGCGGATGCCACCGGCGGCGGCCAGGTGGTTCTCC
>JAJYBX010000053.1 GCA_021778785.1 Acidobacteriota bacterium | reverse complement strand
GAACCAGGGGGCGTGCTCGGCGAGGGGGGCGGAGCCCGGGGCCCGGCCGAGGAGCCAGGCGAGGCTGAGGACGAAGACGGCCAGGGCCGCCAGGAACCCCAGCAGGCGGGTGAGCTTGCCCACCGAGTGCGGCAGGGCCATCAGCAGCAGGCCGAGCAGGGCCGGCGCGAAGACCAGGAAGGTGAGGGGATGGGAGTTCAGCCAGGTCATCGCCCCACCTACTTCAGGAAGACATACAGGAGGACCGCGGCGCCCAGGGCCATGCTGAGCGCGTAGTTGCGCACCCGGCCGGTCTGGAAGAGGGCGGTGAAGTCCCCGGCGACCCGGGCGAGGGCCCCCGGCAGGTTCACGCCCACGCCGTCGATGATGATCACGTCGAAGAGCTTCCAGAGCAGGTTGCCGAACCAGCGGATGGGCCCGAGAAGCACCAGCTCCACGCCCTCATCCACGTAGTACTTGTTCAGCAGCACCCTGTGGACGAGCGGGAACTTCGCCGCCCGCGCCTCGGCCACGGCCAGGCCCTTCCGGTAGGTGGCGTAGCCGAACCAGGCGAAGCCCAGGCCCAGCACGGTGGAGATGGAGGCCAAGGTCAGGGCCAGCTGGGCGCTCCCGTGCTCCCCGTGGGCTCCGTGCAGCTGGCCGTAGGTGACGGCGGAGGCCAGCCACTCCTCGATCCGGAAGTCGCCGCCGAAGGCCTTGGGCCAGCCCAGCCAGACCGCCAGGAGGGACCCCACGGCCAGCACCACCAGGGGCAGGGTCATGGTGGCCGGGCTCTCGTGGGCGTGGTCGTAGGCGTGGTGGTCCCGCGGCTCGCCCAGGAAGGCCAGGGTGAAGAGGCGGAGCATGTAGAAGGCCGTGCAGCAGGCCGCGATGACGCCGATCACCCAGAGGGCCGGGCTCTTGAGGTAGGCCAGGTAGAGGATCTCGTCCTTGCTGGCGAAGCCCGAGGTGCCGGGGAAGCCGATGATGGCGAGGGTGGCCGCCAGCATGGTCCAGAACGTGAGGGGCATCTTCGACTTGAGGCCGCCCATCTTGAAGAGGTCCTGCTCGTGGTGCATGGCGTGGATCACGCTGCCGGCGCCGAGGAAGAGGAGGGCCTTGAACCAGGCGTGGGTGAAGACGTGGAAGAAGCCCGCCGCGAAGCCCGAGGCGCCCAGGCCCAGGAACATGTAGCCGAGCTGGGAGACGGTGGAGTAGGCCAGCACCTTCTTGATGTCGCGCTGCACCAGGCCGATGGTGGCCGCGAAGAGGGCCGTGGCCGCGCCCACCCAGGCCACGACATCCATGGAGATGGGGGCCAGGGTGAAGACCGGCGCCAGGCGGCAGATCATGTAGATGCCGCTGGTGACCATGGTGGCGGCATGGATGAGGGCGCTGACGGGCGTGGGGCCCGCCATGGCGTCCGGCAGCCAGAGGTAGAGGGGCAGCTGGGCGCTCTTGCCCGTGGCGCCCACGAAGAGCATCAGGGTCGCGAAGGTGAGGATGCCGAAGCCCGCCTCGGGGGCCATGTGGCCGGCCTTCGTGAGGATGTCGCCCACCGTCAGGGTGCCGAAGGCGGCGAAGAGCACCATCATGCCGATGGCCACGCCCAGGTCGCCCACCCGGTTGGTGAGGAAGGCCTTGAGGCCGGCGTCCGGGGCGAAGTCCGTCTCGTAGTAGTAGCCGATGAGCAGGTAGGAGCAGAGCCCCACGCCCTCCCAGCCCACGAACATCAGGGGCAGGCTGGAGCCCAGCACCAGGGTGAGCATGAAGAAGACGAAGAGGTTCATGTAGCTGAAGAACCGCCCGTAGCCCTCGTCGTCGTGCATGTACCCAACCGAGTAGACGTGGATCAGGAAGCCGATCCCCGCGACCACCAGCATCATGGTGCCGCTCAGGGTGTCGATGACGAAGCCGAAGGGCACGCTCAGGGTGCCCGTGGCCATCCACTCGCCGTAGTCCAGCGCCAGGCGGTGGTCGGGAAGGGCCTTCATGGCGAAAAAGGCGGAGATCGCCAGGACCAGGGAGCCGAGCACGGTCCCCAGGCCGACCACCGTGACGGCCCCCTTCCCTGCGCGCTTGCCCAGGATGCCGTTGAAGATCGCGCCCAGGAGGGGGAGGATCGGAATGAGCCAGTAGTACTTGTTCATCGCATCCTCACTGCTTCAGGCTGGCGGTCCGGTCCGAGTCGGTGGTGTCGCGGTGGCGGTAGAGCCCGATGATCAGGGCCAACCCCACCGCGGCCTCGCAGGCGGCCACGGCGATGATGAAGAGGTAGAAGACCGTGGCCTGGAGGTCACCGCCGCGGAACCGGGCGAAGGCCAGCAGGGCCACGTTGGCGGCGTTGAGCATCAGCTCCACGCCCATGAACTGCATCAGGAGCGTGCGGCGAAGCAGCACCGCCGCCAGCCCGATGGCAAAGAGCAGGAGGGCCACCACCAGGTAACCCTGGAGCCCGCCGTGGAGGATCGCGTCCATTCCGGTCATCGCCCGCCCCTCACAGATTCCGTTTCTCGGCATCGGCTTCGCCGATACGCGAGACGCCCGGAACATCAATGGCCCGCTCGCCGACGCTGCAGTGAGGCATCCGTGGTGAGCTCATCACAGATTCCTTTTGGTCAGCGCGACGGCGCCCACCATGGCCGCCAGCAGCATGAGGCCCGCCACTTCGAAGCCCAGGACGTGGCCTTCGAAGAGGGTCGCGCCGACGCCCTGCAGGGTCACCGCCGGGGGCATGGCCGCGCCGCGCTCCGCCAGCTGCCGCACGCCCTTCGAGGCCAGCACCAGCGTGACGCCGCCCGCGGCCAGCGCCAGGGCGAGCAGCACGGAGAGCCAGCGCTGGATGGGGTGGCCCACCTCGGCCGCCTCCTCCTCGTGGCTGCTGAGCATCATGATCACGAAGAGGACCAGCACCATGATGGCGCCGCTGTAGACGATGAGCTGGAGGGCCGCCGCCACGGGGTTGGCCAGCAGCACGAAGAGGCCGGCGACGCCGAAGAAGGCGGCGACCATGAAGAGGCCCGCCACGATGATGTTCTTCTGCAGCAGCATCCCGAGGGCGCCCAGGAGCGTGATGAGGGCAAAGGCCAGGAACATGGCGGCTCCTTACATCGCGATGGCGCGGCGCGGCGCGGAGGGCATCGGATCCTGGGTGATCCGCTCCTTGCCGTCGGCCTCGGCGTAGGTGTTCATCAGGTCCCACTTGCCGTATTGCATGGACAGGCGGTCGTAGGCGGCCACTTCGTAGTCGTTGCGCAGCCAGATGGCGTCCTTGGGGCAGGCCTCCTCGCACATGCCGCAGTAGATGCAGCGGAGCATGTCGATCTTGAAGACCTGGGGCCGCTTCTCCTCGAAGCCCTGCGTGATGTTCAGGTCGCTGAACTCCTCGGCCTCGATGCTGATGCACCGGGCAGGACAGGCCTCGGCGCACATGAAGCAGGCCACGCACTTGATGGCCCCGTCTTCGAAGCGCTTGAGCTCGTGCAGGCCGCGGTAGCCGGCCGGCATCTCCTTCTTCATGTCCGGGTACTGGATCGTGTAGCGCTTGGACGTGCGGGTGAACAGCTGCTTGATGAAGTGGTTGAAGGTGATCCCCATGCCCTTCATCACGGGCCAGACGTAGGTGCGGTCCAGCCAGCTCAGCTCGACCTTCTTGACGACGACACCCATGTCCCTCTCCTCAGTGGCCCTGGCTCATGCGCCAGGCGTGGAAGACCAGGTTCACCATGGACAGCGGCAGCATGACCTTCCAGCCCAGGTGCATCAGCTGGTCGTACCGGAACCGCGGCAGCGTCCACCGGATCCACACGAACACCCAGGCGAAGAAGACCAGCTTGAGCACGAAGCTGGTGATCGACAGCGCCACGGTCGGGTTCGCCACGAAGGGCACCTGCCAGCCGCCGAAGTAGAGGGTCGCGATGAGGGCCGAGGCCGTCATCAGGTGCGCGTACTCGGCCAGGGCCAGGAGGCTGAACTTCATGCTCCCGTACTCGGTGTTGAACCCGGCCACGATCTCGCTCTCGCCCTCGGCGAAGTCGAAGGGGAGCCGGTTCGTCTCGGCGAACATGCAGGTGAAGAAGACGATGAAGCCGAGGAAGTGGGGGACGACGTTCCAGTGCCAGGGCAGGTGGCCCTGGGCCGCGATGATCTCGGAGGGGTCGTAGCCGCCGGTGGTCATGAAGAGGGCCACCACCGAGAGGCTCATGCCGATCTCGTAGCTCACCATGGCCGCCGAGGACCGCATGCCGCCGAGGATGGCCCACTTGTTGTTGCTGGACCAGGCGGCCACCAGCACCCCGTAGACCGCGAGGCCGCCGATGGCCAGGGGATAGAGCATCCCCATGCCGTTGCCGGGATCCAGCACGGAGAGGTGGTAGACGTGGCCGCCGCTGGTGAAGCTCCGGCCGAAGGGGATCACAGCGAAGCCCATCAGGGCGGGCACGAAGGCCAGGAAGGGGGCCAGCCAGAAGAGGGCCTTGTTGGCGTCCGTGGGCGCCAGATCCTCCTTGAAGAAGAACTTGATGCCGTCCGCCAGGAGCTGCTGCAGGCCGATGATCCTGATCCTGCCGAAGATCGCGGCGCGGTTGGGCCCGATGCGGTCCTGGATCATGGCCGATCCCCGGCGCTCCACCCAGGTCCAGACCGAGGCCAGGATCATGACGGCGCTGAAGACGATGACGATCTTCACCACCATCCAGGCGACGGCAGGTGACATGTGAAGCAGGCTCGCGAGCGTGTCCATGGGCGGCTTCCCGGCAGGGCCTCCCGCAAGGACGCCCAACCCATCGAGCCTACCAGACCCCCCGCCTTCCCGACACGGAGGGAAAGAACCGGATCCGGCGCCTTGCGACCTGGGTCACAGCCGGAGGGCCCGCAGGTTTCCACGGGTCTGGGAGAAAACGGACGGACCTCCGGTCAGCCCTTGGCCTCCAGCTTGGCCCAGCTGTCCTTCAGCCCCACCGTCCGGTTGAACACCGGCGCCCCTGGCCGGCCGTCCGGATCGGCGCAGAAGTAGCCCAGGCGCTCGAACTGGAACCGGGTGCCCGGGGCGGCCTCGGCCACGGCCGCCTCCACCCGGGCCTCCGTGAGGGCTTCGAGGGAATCCGGGTTCAGGGTGGCCCGCCAGTCGCCGCCTTCCGGCACATCCATGGGGTCCTCGGCCGTGAACAGGCGATCGTAGAGCCGCACTTCCGCGGGAACCGCGTGGGCGGAAGACACCCAGTGGAGGGTGCCCTTCACCTTCCGGCCATCGGGGGCGTCCCCGCCCAGGGAAGCCGGATCCCAGGTGCAGCGCAGCTCGGCCACCCCGCCGGCGGCATCGCGGACCACCTCCGTGCAGCGGACCAGGCAGGCGCCCTTGAGGCGCACCTCGGCGCCCGGGGCCAGGCGGAACCACTTCTTGGGCGCGTCCTCGCGGAAGTCGTCCCGTTCGATGAGCAGTTCCCGGGTGAAGGGCACCTGCCGGGTGCCGAAGGCCGGGTCATCCGGATGGTTCGGCAGGGACAGCCAGTGGACCTCGCCCTCGGCCATGTTCTCGATGACCAGCCGCAGGGGCCGCAACACCGCCATGGCCCGGGGGGCCTTCTTCTCCAGATCCTCGCGGATGGCGAATTCCAGCAGGCCCACGTCGATCACCGTGTCGCGCTTGGCCACGCCCACGCGCTCGGCGAAGGCCCGCACGCTCTCGGGGGTGTAGCCTCGGCGGCGCAGGCCGCAGATGGTCGGCATGCGGGGATCGTCCCAGGCCTTGACGTGGCCCTCCTGCACCAGGAGCAGCAGGCGGCGCTTGCTCATCACGGTGTAGGTGAGGTTCAGCCGGGCGAACTCGATCTGGCGCGGCAGGGGGCGCTGGAAGAAGCGGCCCTCCCCATCCTGCTCCAGGAACCAGTCGTAGAGCGGGCGGTGGTCCTCGAACTCCAGGGTGCAGATGGAATGGGTGATGGTCTCGATCGCGTCGGAGACACCATGGGCGTAGTCGTACATGGGGTAGATGAGCCAGGCGTCGCCCGTGCGGTGGTGGTGCGCCCGGCGGATGCGGTACATGAGCGGGTCCCGCAGGTTCATGTTCCCGCTGGCCATGTCGATCTTCGCCCGCAGCACGCGGGAGCCGTCCGGGAACTCGCCGGCCCGCATGCGGCGGAAGAGGTCAAGGTTCTCCTCCGGGGTGCGGTCCCGGTACGGGCTCGCCTTCCCCGGCACGTGGAAGTTGCCCCGGTACTCGCGGATCTCCGCCTCCGAGAGGTCGCAGACGTAGGCCTTGCCCTGCTGGACGAGGTACTCGGCGTAGTCGTAGAGGAACTGGAAGTAGTCCGAGGCGTAGTGCTCGCCCTTCCAGTCGAAGCCCAGCCAGCGGACGTCCTCGCGGATGGAGTCCACGTATTCCACGTCCTCCTTCACCGGGTTGGTGTCGTCGAAGCGCAGGTTCGTGGCGCCGCCGTACTTCGCGCCCAGCCCGAAGTTCAGGCAGATGCTCTTGGCATGGCCGATGTGCAGGTAGCCGTTGGGCTCCGGCGGGAAGCGGGTGAGCACCCGCCCCCCGTGCTTGCCCGAGGCGAGATCTCCCTCGACGATCTCCTCGATGAAGTGGAGGCTCTTGGGTTCGGGGGCGGAGGGTTCGGCGGGCATGGGGGCTCTCAGGCTGGAACCTTCCAAGATACCCGGCCACCGGCGATCCCAGGAAGGCTTCCCCCGGCGCCTACTGGTCCCGGCCCTGGTCCAGGGTCCACCAGGGGCAGTCCGCGAGGTCGGAGACCATGAAGCCCTGGTGGAGCTGGGAGATGCACTGGAAGCGCGTTCCGGCCAGGTTGTGGAAGCCGGTGGTGACCTCGCCGGGGCCGGAACGCACGCCGAAGAAGAACTCGGACTGTTCCAGCCCCAGGCGCAGCACCATCTCCTGCAGGGCCTCACGGTGGTCGATCTCCTCGGGGATCCCCTGGATGACCTGCACCGTCTCCCCCGCGATGATCGTGGGCGCGTAGGCGGCGGTGCCATGGTCCTCCAGCACGGCCAGGGTGATCTGGGTGAACTCCTGGAGATCCATCACAGCCAGCGCACCAGGCGGGCAGCCACTTCCTCCCTGCCCACGAGCAGGAGCGTGTCGAAGATGCCGGGGCTGACGGGCCGGCCGCAGAGGGCCACGCGCAGGGCCTGGGCCAGGTCCTTGGTCTTGAGGCCGTGGCGCTCGAGGATGGCGTTGAAGCCGGCCTCCAGGCCGTCGTGGGTGTAGTCGGTCAGGGCGCGCACCTCGGCCAGGGCGGGCCGGATCGCCGGGGTCATGAACTTCTCCACGGCCTTCTCGTCGAAGGCGTCGGGCCGCTCGAAGGCGAAGCGCAGGGCCTCGGCCATCTCCACCAGCGACTTGCCCTTCTGGGTGGCCTGGATGGCCGCGCGCTTGAAGTCCTCGGGCTTCGCGGCCCAGCCCTCCGGCATGAAGGGGCGGAGGTGGGGTTCCAGTTCCTGCCAGGCGGCCCGCTGGATGAGCTTCTGGTTCATCCACTGGAGCTTGTCCATGTCGAAGCGGGCGGCGCTCTTCTGGCAGTCGGCCAGGTCGAAGAGCTGGATCATCTGCGCGTCCGTGAGCAGCTCCTCCTCGGCGCTCTCCACGGCCCTGCCGTCGATCTTCGGGGTCCAGGAGAGGCGGGCCAGGGCCAGGCGCACGGCGGAGGGCAGCAGGCCCATGGCCTGGTACTCGGTGATGCTGGTGGCGCCGTGGCGCTTGCTCAGCTTGGCCCCGTCCGCCCCCAGGATCATGGGCACGTGGGCGAAGGCCGGCAGGTCGTAGCCGAAAGCCTCGAAGAGCGGGATCTGCTTGGGCGTGTTGTTCAGGTGGTCGTCCCCGCGGATGACGTGGGTCACCTCCATGTGGGTGTCGTCCACCACCACGCAGAAGTTGTAGGTGGGCACGCCGATCTCGCCCGGCGCCTCGCCGGTGCGGGCGATGATCCAGTCATCCAGGCTCTCAGCGGGGAAGTGGGTCTCGCCCTTGATGAGGTCCGCCACCACGATGTCGCCGTCCACCGGCATGCGGAAGCGGATGGCGGCGGGCTGGCTGGCGTCGTGGTGCGCGTCGGCGCAGCCCCTCCCGGCATCCAGCCCCCGGTTGTACTGGAAGACCTTGCCGGCCTCCTCCACGGCCTTCCGGCGCACGTCCAGGGCCTCCTTGGAGCAGCGGCAGCGGTAGGCCAGCCCCTTGTCCAGCAGTTCCTGGATCTTCGCGCGGTAGAGATCCATGCGCTGCATCTGGCGGTAGGGGCCGTGGGGGCCCTTCCAGCGCGCGGCATCGCCCACGACCGGGCCTTCGTCCCAGTCCAGGCCGCACCAGGCCATGCCCTCCTCGATGATGCGGATGTTGTCGTCCGTGCTGCGGGAGAGATCCGTGTCCTCCACGCGCAGGATGAAGCGGCCCCCGTGCTTCCGGGCGAAGAGCCAGCAGAACAGCGCCGTGCGGACGCCCCCGATGTGGAGCATGCCCGTGGGCGACGGGGCGAAGCGGGTGACGACCTGGCGGGACATGGACGGGCCTCGGATCAAAACTCCAGTGTGCCCCAGGCGCGCGGACTTCGTCCGCGCGTTCACGAAAAACGGCCATCGTTTTTCGCGCCACGACCTACTTGATATAAAGCTTCAGCTTGATCTCGACGGGGGCTTCGCCGCTGAAGAGGCTGCGGTCCAGGACCACGGGGACCTCGACGACGCTGCTGTGGGGCATGTGGGTGGGCTGGGGGGCATGGGCGGCCTGGGCCGCGGCATCCGCGGGGATCTCCTCGATCTCCTCCAGCAGCTCACCGGCGGACAGCTCCTCCACCTCCAGGGGCAGGGTGTGCGTGGGGGCCGCCGGGGCCGGCGCAGGCGCCAGGAAGGCCGGCTCCTCCACCACACCGCCGCCGTACTTCTCCGCCAGATGTTTGAGCACCA
>JAJYBX010000052.1:7445-8965 GCA_021778785.1 Acidobacteriota bacterium | reverse complement strand
CTCCATGGACACCACCCGGGGATCGGAGCGCAGCTTCCAGTGGAGCTGGTTGGTGCCCACATCCACCGCGTAGACCCGCGCCGCGCCGCGCTGGAGCAGGCAGTCCGTGAAGCCGCCGGTGCTGGCGCCCGCGTCGAAGCAGACCAGCCCCTCCGGCCGGATGGTCCAGCGGTCGAGCGCCCCCGCCAGCTTCAGGCCGCCCCGGCTGACGAAGGGGGGCGCGCCGCCCCGGAGCCGGAGGTCCGCGCCCTCGTCCACGGCCGTGCCGGCCTTGGTGACCGGATGGCCGTCCACCAGGGCATCGCCGGCCAGGATCCGGGCCTGGGCCTGGGCGCGGCTCTCGCAGAACCCCCGCTGCACCAGCAGCAGGTCGAGGCGCGACTTAGCCATGGGCCATCCGCCGCTGCCGGGCCAGTTCCTTCCGGTAGGCGTTCACGTTCCGGTTGTGCAGGGAGAGCGAGGGCGCGAAGGCATGGCCCCCCAGGCCCGTGGCCACGAAGTAGAGGTTCTTCCCCACCTCCGGAGCCCGGGCCGCCGCGAGGGCAGAGGGGCCGGGAATGGCGATGGGCGTGGGCGGCAGGCCCGCCACCGTGTAGGTGTTGAAGCGGCTGGGCCGGCGGATGTCCTCGGGCGTGGGAGCCGTGAAGCGCAGATCGCCGGAGGCCCAGCGGGCGTACAGGCTGGTGGGATCGCACTGGAGGCGCATGCCCATCCGCAGGCGCTTGAGATACACCCCGGCCACCTTCGGCTGCTCCTCGGGAAGCCTCGTCTCCTTCTCCACCAGGCTGGCGAGGATGAGGGTCTGGTAGGGGGGCAGCGGACCGCCCTCCAGCTTCGGCTTCACCTGGTTCCGGAAGGCCTCCACCAGCTGGAGCAGGATCTCCTCGGGCTCCATGGCGTGGTGCAGGCGGTAGGTGGCAGGGGCCACCAGCCCCTCCAGATCCTCCGCGTCGGGGAACCCGGCCGTCCGGGCCAGGCGGGGGCTGCGCCACAGTTTCCAGAAGACGTCCTCGGGCACGAAGTCCCTGAGGCGCTTCTGGAGGGACCAGGCCTGGATGCCATCGGGGATGACGACGTTCGTGTAGTGGATCTCCCCGCGGCGGAGCTTGCCCGCCACGTCCGCCAGGCTGGCCCGGGGGCTGATGGTGTACTCGCCCCGGATGAGCTGGAGCTTGCGGGCCCTGGCCCAGAGCTTGAACAGCGAGGCGGAGCGGATGACGCCGTCCCGCTCCATCTGGTCCGCCACCTGGTTGAGGGTCATGCCCTTGCGGACGAGCACGGTGCCCGGCTCCTGGAGGGGGCCCTGCCCCTTCCAGGCCCACCAGCCCCCCACCAGCGGAACCAGGGCCAGGATGGCCGTAGCCACCAGGAACCGGAGGGAGACGTGGGACCGCGCCATCCCTCCAGCATGCCGTGATAGCGTTGTCCGATCCACTCCGAGGAACCATGGACGCACCCGGCTACCGACGCCACCTGGGCCTGTTCTCCAGCACCATGCTCATCGCCGGCTCCATGATCGG
>JAJYBX010000052.1:0-7345 GCA_021778785.1 Acidobacteriota bacterium | reverse complement strand
TTCATCGTCGCGGCGGACATGGTGCGCACGGGACACTCGGGCAGCTTCCTGCTGATCGCCTGGGGCCTGACGGCCGTCCTGACGCTCTTCGCGGCCCTCAGCTACGGCGAGCTGGCGGGGCTCTTCCCCAAGGCGGGCGGGCAGTACACCTACCTGCGGGAGATCTACGGCCCGGGCACGGGCTTCCTCTATGGGTGGACCTTCTTCGTGGTCATCGAGTGCGGCACCATCGCCGCCGTGGCCGTGGGCTTCGGGAAGTACCTCGGCAGTTTCTTCCCTGCCGTCAGCGACGCGGTGTGGATCGGGCCCCACCTGGACCTGCCCATGGTCCACCTCACCCGCGCCATCGCCGTGGGCCCCTACCACCTGGGCCTCACCCCGGCCCGGCTCTCCGCCATCGCAGTGGTGGCCCTCCTGAGCGCCGTGAACCTCTACGGCGTGAAGCTGGGCGCGCGCATCCAGGATCTCTTCACCGTGGCCAAGATCGGCGGCCTGGCCGCCCTGGTGGTCCTGGGCCTGTGGCTCCACCCCGCCGCCGCCCCGGCCGCCGGGGCCTACCTGCCCGCCACGCACGATCCCGCCCTGCCCTTCCTCACGGCCCTGCTGGTGGTGCAGACGGGCAGCATGTTCTCGGCGGACGCCTGGAACTCCGTCACGTTCATCGCGGGCGAGGTGAAGCACCCGGAGCGGACCATCCCCCTCTCCCTGCTCATCGGCACCACGATGGTCTGCGGCCTCTACATCCTGGCCAACGGCGCCTACCTGCGGGTGCTCGGCCCCACGGGCATCGCCAACGCCCCCCAGGACCGGGTGGGCAGCGCGGCCCTGGAGGCCCTGCTGGGCTCCGGCGGCGGGCTCATCATGGCCGGTTCCATCCTCGTCTCCATGTTCGGCTGCCTGAACGGCCTGATCCTCTCCGGGGCCCGGGTCTACCAGCGCATGGCGGAGGACGGCCTGTTCTACCCCAGCGCGGCGAAACTGAACGCCCACGGGGTCCCCGGCTTCGGGCTCTGGATCCAGGCCCTGTGGACCTGCGCCCTGACCCTCACGGGCACCTACGGCCAGCTCCTCGACTTCGTGATGCTGCCGACGATCCTCTTCTACGTCATCACCGTGGGCGGCGTGTTCCTCCTCCGCTGGCGGCAGCCCGACCTGCCCCGGCCGGTGCGCGTGTGGGGCTACCCTTTCGTGCCGGCCCTGTACCTCCTGGGCGCGATCGCCATCGTGGGCGCCCTCTTCCTCTACCGCCCCAGCTTCTCGTGGCCCGGCCTCGCGCTGGTGGCCGCGGGCTGGCCCGTCTACCTCGCCGTGCGGCCCCGCGCCGTCCCCGCCTGAACCAGGAGTCATCCATGTCCCACATCGTCGTTCTGGGGGCCGGCCGCGTCGGCAGCGCCATGGCCAGGGATCTCGCCCCGGATTTCAAGGTGACCGTGGCCGATCGCTCGGAGGAGGCCCTGGCCCGCATGGCCGCCTCCGGAATCGCCACGCGGAAGGCCGACCTCGCCACGCCCGCGGGGGTCCAGGCTGCCGTGGCGGACGCGGATCTGGTGGTGGGCGCCGTGCCCGGCTTCATGGGCTTCGCAACGGCGAAGGCCGTGCTGGAGGCGGGCAGGACCCTGGTGGACATCTCCTTCTTCGACGAGGACTGCTTCGAGCTGGACGAACTGGCGAAGGCCCGGAACCTCACGGCCGTGGTGGACTGCGGCATCGCGCCGGGCTGCGGCAACATCATCCTGGGCGACACCGAGCGGCGCTGGGACCGGGTGACGCGCTTCGAGTGCCTGGTGGGCGGCCTGCCGGTGGTGCGCACCTGGCCCTACGAATACAAGGCCGGTTTCAGCCCCATCGACGTCATCGAGGAGTACACCCGGCCCGCCCGCTACGTGGAGGAGGGGCGCACGGTGACGATGCCCGCCCTCTCCGAGCCCGAGCTGCTGGATTTCGCGGGCCTGGGCACCCTGGAATCCTTCAACACCGACGGCCTCCGGAGCCTCATCCAGTCCTTCCCCGGCGTGCCGGACATGAAGGAGAAGACCCTGCGATATCCCGGCCACATCGAGAAGATGCGGATGCTCCGCGAGAGCGGCTTCTTCCGCAAGGACCGGATCAAGGTGGGCGACGAGGAGGTCAGCCCCCTGGACCTCTCCACCGCCCTGCTCTTCCCCCTGTGGTTCATGCAGGAGGGGGACGAGGATTTCACCATCATGCGGGTGGTGGTGGAGGGCGAGCAGGCGGGCCGGCCCGTGCGGACCGAACTGAACCTCCTGGACCGCTACGATCCCGCCTCGAAGACCACCTCCATGGCCCGCACCACGGGCTACACCGCCACGGCGGCGGTGCGGCTGGTGGCCTCTGGCGGGTTCACCCGCAAGGGCATCAGCCCGCCGGAGTTCATCGGCCGCACCCCCGGCGGCTGGGAGTTCATCCGGGCCGAGCTGGCGAAGCGGAACGTGGTGTTCCGGGAGGCCTGATCAGCCCTTCAGTTCGCGGTGGCGGACCACCAGGGCCGCCACGTCCGGCCGCAGCCGCTGCGCGAGGAGTTCCACCAGCGCCACGGAGCGGTGCTGGCCGCCGGTGCAGCCGATGGCCAGGGTGTGGTAGGCCCGGCCCTCCTGGCGCACCAGGGGGAGGGACCAGCGCAGCCAGGACTCGGTGCGATCCAGGAACTCGCGGAACTCCGGATACTCCAGCAGGTATTCCTTCACCGGTGAATCCTTCCCGCTGAGGGGCTTCAGGGCCTCCACATAGAAGGGGTTCGGCAGGAACCGGGCGTCCAGCACCACATCCGCATCCGGGGGCACGCCCCGCTTGAAGCCGAAACTGAGCAGGCGGATGGCCGTCTCCCGGGCGGGCAGGTCGGGCAGGAGGGAGGCCAGCCGCTGCCGCAGCTCCGAGAGGCTCAGCTGGCTGGTGTCGAGGATGATGCTGGCCTGGGCCCGGATGGGGGCCAACAGCTCCCGCTCGCGCCGGATGCCCTCCTCGGCGGTGCCGAGCAGCGCCAGGTGGTGGGGGCGCCGGGTCTCCGAGTAGCGCCGCAACAGCACACTGTCCTCGGCCTCCACGAAGACCACCTGGACCGGAATGCTGCCGTCCTGGAGGCGCGCCATGAGCGGCTCGAAATCGTGGACGAAGTCCTCCTGGCGGCTGTCCATGCCCACCGCCAGGCGATCCCGGCCAGGGCGCAGCTTGGCCTCGAGCTCGAGCAGGGGCTCCAGCAGGCGCGCGGGCACATTGTCGAGCGCGGTACAGCCGCTGTCCTCGAGGGCCCCCAGCACCGAGTGCCGGCCGGCCCCGGAAAGGCCCGTGACGATGATGAGTTCCATATCCAGAGAACCTACCAGGGCTGGAGGTCCGGCTCTAGCAAAACGCGAGGGCCTTGCGGCCCTCGCGTTTCACCGGCAGGGGAGGCCCCGGATCTCAGTCCTCCAGTCCCCCCGCCGTGAACCGCAGGACGCGCTGGATGCCCTCGGGGGGATTGCCCTGCTCGTCGGGGCCCAGCTCGAAGACCTCGGAGGGGCCGCGGAAGAAGTCCTCATCCGGCACGTAGGCGGGCTGGGGCTCCACGCGGAACAGGTAGGAGATGATCTCGTCCTCGTAGCCGAAGCGCATCTGCTCGAAGTATTCGTAGGACTCGCGCTTGTACTCGACCAGGGGGTCCTTCTGGCCGTAGCCGCGGAAGCCGATGGCCTCCTTCAGGTGGTCCATGACGAGCAGGTGGCGCTTCCAGGCGGCATCGATGATCTGGAGGATGGACCAGCGCTCGTAGCTTCGCATGCCCTCGCCCCCGAGGCGGTCGTCCTTCTCGGTGTAGATCCGCTGGACCAGGGCGCCCAGGGCCTCCATGGCCTGGGCCTGGGACAGCTGGCCGAGGGCCTCCACCTCCTCCCCGGTGATGGCGAAGAGCTGCTCCACCCGCTCCCGGAAGCCGGCGAGGTCGCGCTCGCCCTTGTCCTGAAGGAAGTCGTTGCTGATGCCTTCGGCGATCTCCCCCGCGACCTGCAGCACGTAGTCCTTCGTGTTCCCCTTGAGGATCTCCGTGCGCAGCCCGTAGAAGAAGATGCGCTGCTTGTTCATCACGTCGTCGTACTCGAGCAGGTGCTTGCGGATCTCGAAGTTGTGGGTCTCCACCCGCTTCTGGCTGCGCTCGATGGCGCGGGTGACCATGCCGGCCTCGATGGGCTCGTCATCGTTCATGCCCATGGCGCCCATGAGGTTCTTGATGCGGTCACCACCGAAGATGCGCATCAGGTCATCTTCCAGCGACAGGTAGAACCGGCTGGAGCCCGGGTCGCCCTGGCGGCCGGCGCGGCCGCGCAGCTGGTTGTCGATGCGGCGGCTCTCGTGGCGCTCGGTGCCCAGGATGTGCAGGCCGCCCAGCTGGACGACCTCCTCATGCTCGGCCGAGGTCTGCTTGGCCATCTCGGCCACGAGGGCGCTGAAGGCCTCCGTCTCGAGCCCCTCCTCGTTGTAGAGCTCGATCTTGCGCTTCTTGGCCTCCAGGCGGGCGAGCCCCTCGGGGTTGCCGCCCAGGATGATGTCGGTGCCGCGGCCGGCCATGTTGGTGGCGATGGTGACGGCCCCCTTGCGGCCGGCCTGGGCGACGATCTCGGCTTCCCGCTCGTGGTGCTTGGCGTTCAGCACCACATGGGGGACCTTGGCCTTCTTCAGGGCCTCGGCGAGCACCTCGCTGCTCTCGATGCTGGCGGTGCCCACGAGGATGGGCTGACCCTTGGTGTGCAGCTCCTTGATCTCCTCGACGATGGCCTTCTTCTTGCCCTCCCGGGTGGCGTACACGACATCCGCGAAGTCCTTGCGGACCATGGGCATGTTGGTGGGCACGATGATGACGTCCAGCTTGTAGATGGAGTGCAGTTCCGTGGCCTCCGTCTCGGCCGTGCCCGTCATGCCCGCGAGCTTCTTGTACATGCGGAAGAAGTTCTGGAAGGTCACGGTGGCGAGGGTCTGGTTCTCGGCGTTGACCTCCACGCCCTCCTTGGCCTCGATGGCCTGGTGGAGGCCGTTGGACCAGCGCCGCCCCGGCATCAGGCGGCCCGTGAACTCGTCCACGATCACCACCTCCATGCCCTTGCCATCCTCCTTGGGGCGGACCATGTAGTCCACGTCCAGCTTGTAGAGGTTGTGGGCCAGGAGGGCCTGGTTGAGGCCATGGAGCGTCTCGATGGCGGTGGGATCGTAGAGGTTCGGCACGCTGAGGAGCTGCTCCGCGTTGCGGATGCCCTCGTCGGTGAGCGCCACCTGGCGGTCCTTCTCGTCGACCTTGTAGTCCTTCTCCGGCACGAGCTTGGGGACGATGGCATCGATGCGGAAGTACTTGGAGGTGTCCTCCTCGCTGCTGCCCGCGATGATGAGCGGCGTGCGGGCCTCGTCGATGAGGATGCTGTCCACCTCGTCCACGATGGCGTAGTGGAACTCGCGCTGGGTGAAGTCGGCCAGATCCCACTTCATGTTGTCGCGGAGGTAGTCGAAGCCCAGCTCGTTGTTGGTGGCATAGGTGATGTCGCAGGCGTAGGCGTCCCGCCGCTGCTGGTCCTCGAGCCCGTGCTGGATGACGCCCACGGAGAGGCCCAGCCAGGTGTAGAGGCGGCCCATCCACTCGGCATCGCGCCGGGCCAGGTAGTCGTTCACCGTCACCAGGTGGGCGCCCTTGCCCGCCAGGGCGTTGAGGTAGAGGGGCAGCGTGGCCGTGAGGGTCTTGCCCTCACCGGTGCGCATCTCGGCCACCTTGCCCTCGTGCAGCACCATGCCGCCCACGAGCTGCACGTCGAAGTGCCGCATCTTGAGCACCCGCTTGCTGGCCTCCCGGGCCACCGCGAAGGCCTCCGGCAGGATGTCCTCCAGCGTGGCGCCGTTGGCGAGCTTCTCCCTCAGGTAGGGCGTCTTGGCCTTGAGGGCCTCGTCGCTCAGCACCGAGATCTCCGGCTCCAGCGCATTGATCAGCTGGACTTTGGCCCACAGGCGCTTCAGCTCCCGGTCGTTCTTGGAGCCGATGATTTTCTTGAGGAGGTTGTCCAGCATGGATCCGTCCGATCACGTAAACCGTTGATTGTAGCGCGGCGGATCCCGGATGCCCACCTCCGGAGCTTGAAGCCAAGGGTCCTTGGTTGCGGGTTTTACGAGCCCCGGGCACACTGATCGTTTGGATTCCGGAGGAACCATGGCCCTCGAGCGCACCTTTGCCATCGTCAAGCCCGATGCCGTCAAGGACGGCCACATCGGCGAGATCCTCTCCGCCATCGAGCGGGGCGGCCTGAAGATCGTGGGCCTGAAGCTGACGCGCCTGACGGCCGGCATCTGCAAGGGTTTCTACCACGAGCACGTGGGCAAGGGCTTCTATCCCGAGCTGGAGGCCTTCATGACCGAGGGCCCCGTGGCCCTCATGGTCCTCGAGGGCGAGAACGCCATCCTCGGCTGGCGCGACCTCATGGGCGCCACGGATCCCGCCAAGGCCGCCGAAGGGACCCTCCGCAAGCGCTTCGGCGCGAGCATCGGCCGCAACGCCACCCATGGCTCCGACAAGCCCGAGAGCGCGGCGTTCGAAGTGAGCTACTTCTTCAACGCCTTCGAGCAGCAGTAATCCCCCCGGGGGGCTGGGGCCCTGACGAGAATCGGCGCCGCAGGGCGCCGATTCTCGTATGGACGGAAGGCGGGCCTGGCCCCTATGCCTCCATCACCGCCTGGAGGGCGGACTGGCAGAGCCTGCGCACCCCTGGGAGCAGGTCCACGGTCTGGAGGGCCCGTTCGCTGATCCACTGGCCGCCGGCGGGCGGCGGGGGAAGCAGGTCCTCGGGGGCCTTGGTGCGGAGCAGGTGGCTGAGGTAGAGCCGCTGCTGGCCCTCCAGCCCCTCCAACCGGAGGAGCCAGGGCGTGGGGAGGCGGCTGGTGCGTTCGTCGAAGACCACGGGCAACGTGGACAAGTCCACGAAGCGGAAGGGGATGCCCCAGGCCGCTTCGATCTGGGCGCTCAGCAGCGCCGTGGGGAGGAAACCCGGCGACCAGGGCACCTGGGCCGGCATGAGCAGGCCCCGGTGGGGGCTGTGCGGCGAGGGGACCAGCAGGACGAAGGGGGTCTGCTGGCCGTGGACCAGGACGCCCTCGATGAAGGTGGTGAGGTGGACCCGTCCTTCGGCCATCAGCGACCTCCCGCGGTTTCCAGCTCCTGCAGGATGCGGTCCCGGGCCGCGGAGACCTCGGCCACGGCGGCCTCGGGCTTGAGCTTCAGCACGGCCTTGGTCCGGCGGTCGCGCAGTTCCACCACGCCCTCCTTGAGGCCCTTGGTGCCCACCATGAGGCGCAGGGGGAAGCCCAGCAGGTCGGCATCCTTGAA
>JAJYBX010000051.1 GCA_021778785.1 Acidobacteriota bacterium | reverse complement strand
CTGGGACCGGCTGCCCATCTTTCCGGAGCCCTTCCGCTACGCGCCCATCGTGCAGACGCAGGAGCAGTTCGAGGTGGTGGCCCGCCTGCTCAACCGGGCGGACATCACCGAGGTCGTGAACGCCACGGACGCCGGGCGCGAGGGCGAGCTGATCTTCGATCTCGTCTACCGGCTGGCGGGCTGCGCCAAGCCCGTGCAGCGCTTCTGGACCTCCAGCCTCACGCCCGAGGCCATCCGGGAGGCCTACGGCGTGATGAAGCCCGGAGAGGCCTACACCGGCCTCCGGGACGCCGCCCGCAGCCGCCAGGAGGCGGACTGGCTGGTGGGCATCAACGCCACCCGGGCCCAGACCCTGCGCATGCGCCGGGCCGGGGCGGAGGACGGGGTGTGGAGCGTGGGCCG
This sequence comes from Acidobacteriota bacterium, assembly GCA_021778785.1. Lineage (GTDB taxonomy): Bacteria > Acidobacteriota > Holophagae > Holophagales > Holophagaceae > Geothrix. The sequence continues at coordinate 8,589 of JAJYBX010000051.1, read as the reverse complement.
GGTGCAGACGCCGACCCTGGCCCTGCTGGTGCGCCGGGAACTCGAGATCCGCGACTTCAAGCCCCAGCCCTTCTGGACGCTCCGGGCCCGGTTCGCGCACCCCGACGGGGAGTACGAGGGCCGCTGGTTCAAGGAGCAGGAGGGCGAGACCCGGGAGCGCTTCGCCACGGAAGCGGAGGCCAGGGCCCTGGCGGCGTCCCTGGAGGGCAGGCCCGGGAGGATCCGCAGCGCCACGGGCCGGACGGAAAAGAAGAAGCCGGAGCTCCTGTACGACCTCACCACCCTGCAGAAGGAGGCCAACAAGCGCTTCGGCTTCACCGCGGAGGCCACCCTGGGGCTGGCGCAGAACCTGTACGAGAAGCAGCTCATCTCCTACCCCCGCACGAACAGCCGCCACCTCACGGAGGCCGATGCCCTGAAGGCGCCCCAGTGGATCAAGGCCCTGGCCCAAGGGCAGCTCACGGAGCTCCAGCCCTTCCTCGACGCGCTGCGCAAGCGGTGGCCGGTGAAGCTGGACAAGCGCTTCGTCAACGACAAGGAGGTGGAGGACCACGCCGCCCTGGTGCCGACCGAGAAGCCGGCCCGGGGCCTCGCGGGTGACGAGCTCCGCATCTACGACCTCATCGCCCGGCGCTTCCTGGGCGCCTACTTCCCGGACCGCGTGGAGGCCAAGACCACGATCATCACGGTGGTCGAAGGCGAGCTCTTCAAGACCCACGGCACCGTGGTGAAGGAGGAGGGCTGGTCCGCCATTGATCCCCCCCATCGCCGCAAGAAGGCGGAGAGGACGGCCGATCCGGCCGAATCGGAGGCCGGAGCGGGAGCACAGGGCCACCTGCCGAAGGCGGACCCGCAGGGCGAGGCACAGGAGGTGCCGAGTGAGGAAGAGGGGGACGAGGAGGTCGAAGGCGGCCTGCCCGTGGTGAAGAAGGGGGAAGCCGTCGAGGTCCGGGCCCTCCATCCGAAGGAGGGGAAGACCACGCCCCCCAAGCGCATGAGCGAAGGGGACCTCCTGTCCGCCATGCAGGGCGCGGGCCGGGAGCTGGACGACGAGGCCCTGCGGGGGGCGATGCGGGACTGCGGCCTGGGTACCCCGGCGACGCGGGCCAACATGATCGAGACCCTCATCAAGCGCGCCTACATCGAACGCAAGCGCAACGTCCTGCTGCCCACCGAGAAGGGCATCCGGCTCATCCAGGGCCTCCCGGCCGAGGCCCTGCGCAGCGCGGAGCTGACCGGAAACTGGGAGGCCCGCCTCGAACGCATGCGGCGCGGCGAGGAGACGCGCGCCGCCTTCATGGCCGACATCCGGGGATTCGTCTCGGGCGTGGTGGCCGAGCTCCAGGACGCGCCCGCCCCCCACGTCCACGGGGCGCCATGCCCCACCTGCGGCCAGCCCATGCGGATCATCCCCAGCACCCGGCGAGGCGAGTTCTTCCATCGCTGCTCGTCCTGCAACGTCATGGCGCCGGTGGTGAAGGCTCCGTAGGCGGGCCCCCCGCGCGGGCTGCCCGGAGGAGCCGCGTTAGTGGATGGGCGCGTAGGAGAGGCCGCCCTCGGGGTTGAGGAAGACGGCCTCGTGATCCAGGAGGCCGACGAGCCGGTGGCCTTCGGAGAGCCCGGTGGGGACCCAGTCGAGGGTGCCCTTGGCAAGGTCGAAGCGGGCCAGGATGATGCCCTTGGCCTCGGGGGCGCCGGTGCCCTTGAGCTGGGGGCCGCTGAAAGCCGAGAAGAGGACGTCCTTCCCGGCCCAGGGGAGGATGGGTCCGCGGCCCGTGCGGCCCAAGTTGGCGCGGGCGACCACGGCATCGTGGTAGGTGAAGAAGCTCTGCCCGGGGGCCTTGGGTCCCCGGTCGGCATCCAGCACCGTGAAGGCCAGCCCGCCGCCTTCCGCGAGATAGAGGGATCCGTCGCCCGCCAGGGTCATGCGGTTCAGGGCCACCAGCAGGGGCAGGGCCGCCGCCTCCCGGAGGGCGCCCTTGTCGCCATAGGCCCAGAGCACCTCGCCATCCTTGAGGCTGCGCTTCTCGAGGTAGGGCTTGATGGTGCGGTAGTTCAGGTAGATGCCGTCATGGTCGGCGGCGATGTCCTCCACGGGGCCGGGCAGGGGATAGGTGGCGCCCATCTGGCCGTCCCGCTCGATCACCACCAGGCGCTCCTCGCAGACCACCCAGATGCGGTTGGCGGTGTCGAGCACCCACCGCTCGGGCGTGGCATCGCAGGTGGCCTCCGCCGCGGGCTCGGCCTTGGGGGCGGGCTTGCCCCGGCGCAGCTGGGTCCGCTGGGCGGCGGGGATGCCGTAGAGCAGGGCGCCGGCGGATTCGTAGGCGGATGCCGAGGCGTCCACAGAGGCCGGGGCCTCCACCTTCGGCACCGGCGCCTTGCGGGCGGGGGGAAGGGGCAGGGTCTGAGTGGCGAGGAGGCCGCCGCTCTTCTGCCACTGGCGCATGGACCGGCTTCCGGCGTCGTAGAAGAAGAGGGATCCGTCCACGTCCTGGAAGGCCCACCCCCTGGCCTGCGTCCCCGGGTCCCAGCCCTGGGCGCGAAGGCCCGCAAACGAGGCCAGGAGCAGACATGAAAGGGCAAAGTGGAGGCGTATTTTCATAAATTACCTGCCTATATTTTATTATGCCCATCTGGCAGTGGGGTGGAATACCCAGGGCTGTGACCGAGGGCACGATTCGGCCGGGGGCTGCGATCATGGAAGATCCCGAGGTGACCGTGGTCCGCGCCCAACTCAAGGACGAAGTCTTCATGAACATGGCCCTGGAGCTGAGCCGCCTGGGGACCTGCTGCCGCCTGAAGGTGGGGGCGGTCCTGCTCCGGTCCGACGGCGGCATCGCGGCGGCGGGGTTCAACGGGGCCCTGCCGGGGATGCCCCACTGCACGCCGGACACCTGCCGGCCGGGCCAGCGCTGCCTGCACACCAGTCACGCGGAGGAGAACGCCCTGGGCTTCTGCGACGGGTCGGTGGCCACGGCCTACGTCACCCACGAACCCTGCCTCGTCTGCACCCGCGCCCTGGTGCGCCGGGGCGTGCGCCGCGTGGTGTTCCGCCACCCCTATGCCAGCATCGCGGAGCAGGAACGGGCCGAGCGGCAGGCCATCCTTGAGCATTTCGCGGTGCGGTGGGACCACCACGAAGGTCCTTGATGGGGGCCTGACGGGGCGCATACTCGATCCACGCCCCTGAATCCCTGGAGCCACCCGATGGATTCCGCCTCCATCCGCCTGCGCGCGAACGGCCGCGACCTGACCGTTCCGGCGGGTCTGACGCTGCTGGAGGCCCTGGCGCGGAACGGCATCGAGGTGCCCACCCTCTGCTCGGATCCCCGGCTGAAGCCCGCCTCCGCCTGCCGCCTCTGCGAGGTGGAGGTCCGCGGCCAGGAGCGGCCCCTGTGCGCCTGCGCCACGGAGGCGGTGGACGGCATGGAGGTGGCGACCCACACGCCGGAATTGGAGGGCTTCCGGCGCTCCATGCTGGAGCTCTACGCGCGCCGCATTCCCTCCGGGGCGCCGGAGCGCATGACCGGCAAGCCGTTCCAGCGGCTGCTGGAACGGTACGGCGTGGTGCCCTCGGGGAACGAGCCGGCCGGGTTCCGGGAGACGGAACATCCCTACCTGGATGTGGACCTGTCCTGGTGCGTGGCCTGCGGCCGCTGCGTCCGCATCTGCTCAGAGGTGCAGGGGCAGGATGTGTGGACGGCGGTCTCCCGCGGCACGGATTGGCACGTGGTCCCGGAAACCGCTGGCAGCCTGCTGGCCAGCGGGTGCGTGAGCTGCGGGGCCTGCGCGGACACCTGCCCCACGGGCGCCATCGAAGACGCGGCCCGGATCCTCCACGGCCAGCCGGACCGCTGGGTGCGCACCACCTGCCCCTACTGCGGCACGGGCTGCGAGCTGGATCTGGGCCTCAAGGAGGGTCGGATCACCGAGTCCCGGCCCGTGGCCGACTCGGCCGTGAGCCGCGGCCACCTCTGCGTGAAGGGCCGCTACGCCTTCGGCTTCCAGGAGGCGGAGGACCGCGTCACCCGGCCCATGATCCGCCGGGGCGGGGCCTGGGAGGAGGTCTCCTGGGACGAGGCCCTGGACGCCGCCGCCTCGGCCCTGCGCGGGGCGGTCATGAGCGCCGGCCCCAGCGCGGTGGGGGTGCTGGCCTCCAGCCGCGCCACCAACGAGGAGAACTACCTCACCCAGAAGTTCGCGCGCCTGGCGCTGGGCACCCACAACGTGGACTGCTGCGCCCGGGTCTGCCACGCGCCCAGCGCCACGGGCCTGGGCCAGGTGCTCGGCACCGGCGCCGCCACCAACAGTTTCGCGGACATCGAGCGGGCGGCGGTGCTCCTCGTGGTGGGCGCCAACGCCACGGAGAACCACCCCATCGTGGGTGCGCGGATCCGCCAGCGGGCCCGGGCCGGCGTGCCCCTGGTGGTCATCGACCCGCGGCGCACGGAGCTGGCGGCCGAGGCGACGGTCCACCTCGCCCTGCGCCCGGGCACCAACCTGCCCCTGTTCCAGGCCCTGGCGCGGGTCATCCTCGACGAGGGGCTGGCGGATCTGGATTTCATCCAGTCGCGCACCGAGGGCCTGGAGGCCTTCGTGACCTCCCTCCAGGCCTGGACGCCGGAGCGGGCCGCGGAGGTCTGTGGCGTGGCCGCCGAGGACATCCGGCGCGCCGCACGGCTCTACGCCGGGACGAAGCCCGCCATGTGCCTCCACGGCCTGGGCGTCACGGAACACATCCAGGGTACCGACGGCGTGATGGCCCTGGCCCACCTCGCGCTCCTCACGGGCAACCTCGGCCTGCCCGGCGCGGGGGTGAACCCGCTGCGGGGGCAGAACAACGTGCAGGGCAGCGCCCAGATGGGCTGCGAACCCGCGCGCCTCACGGGCTACCGCCCCTTGGCGCGGGCCCTGGCGGACCATGTCCGGGTGTGGGGCGCGGAGCTGCCGGAGGCGGCCGGTCTCACCGCCATGGGGATGCTGGACGCCGCGGGGGAGGGACGCCTCAAGGCGCTGCTGGTCCTGGGCTACGACGTGCTGCTGAGCCATGCGGATGCCCGGACCACGGCCGAGAACCTCCACGGCCTGGATGCGGTGGTGGTCGTGGATCTCTTCATGACGGAGACGGCCCGGGCCTTCGGCACCGTCTTCCTGCCGGCGGCCAGCACCTTCGAGAAGGAGGGCACCTTCATGAACGGGGAGCGCCGGGTGCAGCGGGTGCGCCAGGCGTTGCCCCCGAAGGGCGACAGCCGCTCGGATCGGGAGATCCTCTGCGCGCTGGCGGAGCGCCTGGGGGCGGGCGAGTCCTTCCGCTTCCCGGATGCCGAGGCGGTCTGGAACGAGATCCGCCAGGTGTGGCCCGACGTGCATGGCATCACCTACGAACGCCTCGACCGGGAGGGTGGGATCCAGTGGCCCTGCCCGGAGGAGACCCACCCGGGCACCACCGTCCTGCACGCGGAGGCCTTCCCGGGCGGCGGAAGGGCGGCCTTCCGGATCCTGGATTACACCCCCAGCGCCCAGGTGGCGACCGACGCGCACCCATGGCTCCTGAACACGGGCCGCAGCCTCTTCCACTTCAACGCGGCCACCATGACGGGACGGACCCGCAACGGGAACCTCCGGCCGGACAACGGCCTGGAGCTGCATCCCGGCGATGCCGCCGGACTGGACGTGGCGGATGGAGATGCCGTGACGGTGACCAGCCGGCACGGCAGCTTCACCCTCGTGGCCCACCTCACGGATCGCGTGAAACCCGGCGAGCCCTTCGCCACCTTCCATTCCGTGGCCGCCTTCGTGAACCAGGCCACGGGCCCCGGTCGGGACCAGCACACGGGCACACCGGAGTACAAGGTCACTGCCGTGAGCCTCCGGAAGGCCTGAGGCCGGCGGATCAGATGCCTCCGGGCTCCCGCGTCACCTGGGGGGCGCTTTCCAGGGTCAGCTCGGTGCCATCGTCCAGCACCAGCACGGAGGGCTGGCCGGCCCGCACGTCCACGATGGTGCGGCCCCGCAGCCGATCCCAGGCATCGTGCTGCCAGGGGATGCCCACGGGGTAGGTGCGGCGGTAGGCGTCGAGCAGATCCTCCAGGTCGCCGCAGAGGTGGTCCAGGGCGCGGCGGAAGGCCGTCTCGAAGCCCTTGGGCGGGACCGGATCCAGGCCGGCTGCCGTGAGGAAAGCCTCTGGGCCCACGGGCAGGTCGGCGCCGGGGGTGCCGGGCAGCCAGTGTCGGCCCCGTTGGCCGGCCAGGGCCTCCCCACCCAGCAGGACGGCCCGGTCCCGGTGGATGCCCAGCCAGAGGGAGATGCGCCCGCAGGGGCCCCCGAGTCCGTCGAAATCCAGGGGCAGCTGGGCCTCGTCATGGAAGACCACCGCGCGGAGCGGGAGCCATTCGAAGGTCTCCGCCACCTTGTCCGCGACAGGGCCCGCGCTCGGCTGGCGCAGGCCCGCCACGGCGGCGGCGAAGGCCTGGCGGAGGGTGGCGAGGCAGACCACGCCCTCCGGGACCCCCTGGTCGTCCAGGGGGATCGGAGGCTCGTGCCACCCCGCGGCCAGGGCCGGCACCACCTGCTGGAAGAGGATCAGGGCCGGATCCCAGTCCCAGTGGCGGCTGGGCTCGTAGCCCAGCTCCCGGCAGAGGTCGAACCAGGGCCGACCGGGGGCCGGATCCCCCGGAGCATAGATGCCGCGGCCATCCAGGAAGATCTGGCAGCCCGGCTCCCCGAGGGGGGAGCGTACCCGGCTGAGCACCAGCTCATGCCGGCCGAGGGTGGCCAGGTCCGTCTCCTGGTACGGATGGTCCTCCCGTCGCTGAACCTTCAGCGGCGCGCCCAGGATCCAGGCGTCCAGGACCATGCTCCCCCCGGTGGAAGGCAAGCGTGGGTCAACCTCGGGGGGCCGTCAATGGCCGAAAGGGATTCAATGGTTGAAAATCAATCGAGTTTCGTGAGGGCGATGCCCGGGTAGTAGTGCTTGAGGATCTGGTCGAAGGTGGCCCCCTCCAGGGCCATGCCGTAGGCGCCGGTCTGGCACATGCCCACGCCGTGACCCCAGCCCCGACCGTAGAAGATCCAGTGCCGGTCGGCGCCCCGGCCCACGGTGAGGTAGCGGAACACGTTGTCCTTCAGGCCCAGCAGGCCGCGGATGTGCATGCCGCGCAGGAGATGGGGGCGCCCCCGGTCGTCCACGAGGGTGGCCTGCAGCACCCGGCCCTGGGCGTCGTGCAGGAGCCGGAGGCCCTGGATGCCGTGGACCCGCAGCCGCTTCTGGACCAGGGCCAGGAGATCGGCCTCCGAGTATTCCACCCGCCAGTGGGCCGTGGGGCTGTAGCGGTCCCAGGCCGCGCCGTCGGGATCCAGCCGCCGCACCAGCACCAGGGCCGCGCCCGAGGCGTCGGGGATCCATTTCAGCCGGTCGCCCACCTGGATGTCGGAATGGGCCACCAGCCGGAGGGAGCCATCCGGGGACTCCTCCGCCAGCAGCAGGCCCGGGGCGAGGGGGAAGGGCTCGGGGCCGCCGTTCTTGCGCCGCACCTGGCGGTCCAGGAGGAGGGTGCCCTCGCCCGGGGCCAGGGGCTGGAGATCCTGCCAGAGCCGGGCCAGCCCCTGCAGGGCCTCGCGGAGGGTCGGTTGTCCCTTGGCGGTCCAGGCGCTGGCGGACACCAGGCCGCGTCGCGTGAGGAACTCGGCCAGCAGGCGGTCGGCCGCGGGCAGGCCGTCCGCCTGGAAGTAGGCCGCATCCTGGGGGCGTTCCTGGCCCTGCACGACGCGATCGAAGCCGAGGGCCCGGGCCATGGCGAGGTACAGGTTGCCCTCCGGGGCCAGGGGCAGGGGGTCCAGGCCCAGGCGCTGCTGGAGGGCCAGGACGGGCGCTCCCAGCGTGGCCGGCGTGGCGGTGGCGGAGAGGGTCTTCGGATCCAGCCAGGCGGGCGGGATGATGCCCGAGGCCAGCCGCAGCAGGTCCCAGCCGAGCCAGGGCTGGCGGGCTTCCGGGGAGACGGACACGCCGGAGGCGAAGGGCAGGGTGAGGGGCTTCTCCGGGTAGCAGGTGGCGGCCTTCAGATAGGGCGCATCCCCGCCGAAGACCTCGGACACGTCCACCGTGTGGCCGCCGCAGTTGGCCATGAAGAGGGCCAGGATGGGCTTGCCGCCGTAGGTGGCGAAGAGGCCCTCCGTCTCCTTCACGGCCCGGTCCGTGAGGGACTGCTCGCCGTCCCGGCCGCCGTAGACCTGGTCGGCCACGGTGTCGGTCATGTCGAAGCCGTCCTTGGCGCGCTTCCCGAGGTTCGCCACGGCATAGGTGCGGGCGGCCACGGCCTGGGCCTTGAGGGCCTCCAGGGAGGGGAACTCCCAGGCCCCCATCTCCTTGGGTACCACGCCGCGCAGGTAGGTCTCCAGGTCCAGGGTGTCCACCACCGTGAGGCGGCCCTGGGCGTTGGGGAAGAGCTCCACCTTGCCCCGGTAGCGGCCCTTGCCTACGAGGGTCGTCAGCTCACCCGCGGGCTTCAGCCAGATCCCCCCGAGCGGCAGGGGGCGGCGCTCGTAGCGCTCGGTGATGGCGTAGAGGGCCCGGCCCTTGCGGGGGGT
>JAJYBX010000050.1 GCA_021778785.1 Acidobacteriota bacterium | reverse complement strand
GCGGCTCATCGAGGATCTCCAGGCCGGCATGCGCTGTCCCACCTGCCTGGGCTGAGGGCCGTCGGCCTCAGGCGGAGGCCCCGTCCTGATCCGCCAAGTCGAGATCCAGCACCACGGCCTGCCGGGGGGCGTCGGCCCGTTCGATCCACTGGACCCGGGCGCCCAGCAGCCGGGCGAGCTGCAGCAGGCCCTCGCGGGCCTCGCCGTTCAGGCCTGCCGCCAGTTCGGGATGGAGGGTGAGGCGCACCTCGGCGCCGCGGAGGCGCTCGCCCAGGCGCACGAGCTCGCGGTAGGCGCGGAGGAGCGCGGTCTCGGGGCTGACCAGGCGCCCGGTGCCCCCGCAGGCGGGGCAGGGCTGGGTGAGCTGGCGCTCCAGCGAGGGGCCCGTGCGCTTCCGGGTCAGCTCCACCAGCCCGAACTCGGAGATGCCGCCGGCCCGGGCATGGTTGCGGTCCCGCTTCAGCTCCTCCTGGAGCCGCGCCAGGACGGCCTCGCGGTGGGCGGGATCCAGCATGTCGATGAAGTCGATGACGACGATGCCCCCCAGGTTGCGGAGCCTCAGGTGGCGGACGATCTCGGGGATGGCCTCCAGGTTGGCGAGGTACACCGTCTCCTCGAGATCCTTCTTCCCCACGAACTTGCCCGTGTTCACGTCCACGCTGACCAGGGCCTCGGTCTGATTGAGGACGATGGAGCCGCCGTGCTTGAGGAAGACCTTGGGCTGGCGGGCGGCTTCGATCTCGGCCTCGATCCCGAAGGCGTCGAAGATGGGCAGATCGGAGGCGAAGTGCTTCACCCGGTTGGCCCATTCGGGATGCAGCTTCTCCACGAAGGCCACGACCTCGCCGTGGACGGCCGCGTCATCCACCCAGAAGCTGGCCACCTCCTCGCGGAAGATGTCGCGGAGCACCTTCTGGAGCAGGCGCAGGTCCTGCCAGACCAGGCGCGGCGCCTGGACCGGGGCGGCCTTCACCTGGATCTCCTCCCACATCTGGCGGAGGAAGGCCACGTCGCCCACCAGGTCCTCGTCCTTCTCCCCGATGGCGGCGGTGCGGACGATGAAGCCCTCGCCCGGCAGGGCGTGGCGGCGGATCAGCTCCCGCAGGCGGTCGCGCTCCGCGGGATCGGTGATCTTGCGGGAGATGCCGATGTGCTCGATGCCCGGCATGAAGACCAGGAAGCGGCCGGGGAAGCTGAGGTGCCGGGACAGGCGGGGCCCCTTGGAGCCGATGGGATCCTTCACCACCTGCACGAGGGTCTCCTCGCCCTCCTTCAGGGGCGGCAGGGGCGCGGGGGCGGGCGGCAGATCCTCCACGGCGCCCTCCTCGCTGGCCTCGCCCTCCTCCTCGGGGGCGAGGTCCGCGGCCAGGCGCTGGGAGACGGGATCGTCCAGGTAGAGGAAGCCGTCCTTGGCCCCCCCGATGTTGACGAAGGCGCTCTGCATGCCGGGCAGGAGCTTGGCCACCCGGCCCTTGTACACGTCGCCCACCTGGCTCTTGTTCATCGTCCGTTCGACGAACAGCTCGCAGAGCTGGCCGTTCTCAAGCAGGGCGATGCGCGTCTCCAGGGGGGTCGCATTGACCACCAGGGACTTCCGGACTTCCATGGAACCAACCTTTCAGAACTCGGCGGAGGGGAGTCCTACCCCGTCCCCAGGCCCCAGGGCCGTACCAGGCCGCAGGGAGATGCTTCTTTTCTACCATACCCTTTGGATGCCGCGCCGGGGGCCAAAGGTTCCGTTTCCGGCGTCAATCCCGGCGAAAGACGGAGACAGGATTAACAGGATTAAATGCATGATTAACATGATTTAAATGCTTTAATCCTGTTAATCCAATCTTTCAATCCTGTGAATCCTGTCCCCGCTTTTCAGTCCGGGAAGGCCTGGGCGCACAACGGGGTGCGCTCCTGGGTGCGCTGCTCGGTGATGCGGTTGCGCTCGTCCACGAAGACCACCTTCGGGGCGTGGGCCTCGCTTTCCTGGGCGGTCATCCAGCCGTAGGCCGCGATGATCACCAGGTCGCCCTTCTGCACGAGGTGGGCGGCGGCGCCGTTGATGCCGACCTCGCCGGACCCCGGCGTCCCCGGGATGACGTAGGTGGCCAGGCGCGACCCGTTGGTCACGTCGTAGATGTCCACCTTCTCGTTCTCCAGGAAGCCGGCGGCTTCGATGAGCAGTGGGTCCAGGGTGATGGACCCCACGTAGTCCACATCGGCCCGGGTCACCGTGGCGCGATGGATCTTGCCGAGCAGGAAGTGACGCAGCATGCTCCCTCCGGTCCAGGCTCCCTCCGGAGTCCCGGCCAACGGACAAGCATGGCGCCAGGTGAACCCTGGGTCCAGCCTCGATTTTTTACGGGCGCTCGGATTTCAGTTGAACAGCACGACGTGGAGGTTGATGCCGAGCCCCACATGGGGCGGCGGCACCGGAGGCGGCGCCAGGGGAAGTCCGAAGGCCCCCTCGATGTCGATCCGGGCCTGGGGATCCGTGATCCGGCGCAGCACCCAGCGGCCCTCCATGAAGACGTAGCAGCGGGAGGGATCGCCGGGAATCAGGGCCACGTACCGCCGCTCGCGGGGGCGCCAGTAGCCGGCCATCCAGGGGGGAGCCAGGTAGCGTCCGGGGTGGCGCCGGTCCTCGTACCGGTAGCGCTCCGGCCGCCGTCCCTCCCAGCCGTGCTCCCGACGGTCATCGCGCCGGTCGTCGCGGCGATCCTCCCGCCGATCCTCGCGGCGATCCTCCCGCCGGTCGTCGCGGCGGTCGTCTCGCCGGTCTTCACGGCGGTCCTGGCGCCGGTCATGCCCGCCCCGGTGATCGTCGAATCGGGCCTGGGCCACCGCGCCCTGGGCCAGCAGGGCGAGAAACAGGGCGGAACTGAAGACGCGCATCAGCATGGGGGTGACTCCGAAGGAAGGGACAGGTGCGGCCGGGCGCTAGTTGAACAGCACCACGTGGAGATCCACGCCCACATGGGGCAGGGGGATCGGCGGGGGGGCTGCCGGCAACTGGAGGGAATCCCGGACCTCGGCCTGGAGGCTGAGGCTGAAGCCTCGCCTCAATTCCCAGCGGCCGTCGATCAGGAAATAGGCCCGGTCCTGGTAGCGGGGGTCGATGGCGATGTAGGGCCGCTCGGGAACCCGGCGCCCGAACTTCTTCGCGAGGCCCGGCGGCAGCCCACCCTTCTTGGCCAACCCGGGCGGCACGCCCCCCTTCTTGGCGAGGCCCGGCGGCACGCCATGGCCATGGCCGCGACCCTGGGGCATCCCCAGGGCGGCGAGGGCGAGAAGGGCCTGGACGAGCATGGGGCCTCCCGGAGGGTCCACCTCCAGACTAGGCCGGCCGGATCCGGACGTCCATGCGTCGAAAGGACTACCGGGTCCTATCGTCGAGGGGGGACGCAGAGGCCCGGAGGGCCGGGCGGTCCCCCCTCGAGGAGATCAGGCCTTCTGGGGGCTCAGGCTGACGTTCAGGCCGGCCTCGTCGGGGGAGGGGGCCAGGATGACGTTGTCGATGAGCCGGGTGCTGCCCACGAAGACGGCCGCGCAGAGGGCGACCGTGCGGTTCACCGCGCCCTTGAAGGGCTCCAGGGTCTGGGCGTCCACCAGCTCGAGGTACTGGACCTTGTCCACCTGGGCCAGCGGGGCCTTGGCCAGCTCGATCAGCTTGGCGCTCTTGCGCTCGCCGGCGTCGAAGGCGGCCTTGGCGGCCAGGAGGCCCTGGCTGAGGGCCAGGGACCGCTTCCGGCCCTCCTCATCCAGGTAGGTGTTCCGGCTGCTGAGGGCCAGGCCGTCGGTCTCCCGCACCGTGGGGACCACCACCACGTCCACGGGCAGGTTCAGGTCGCGGACCATGCGGCGGATGACCACAGCCTGCTGGTAGTCCTTCTGGCCGAAGAAGGCCAGGTCGGGCTGGACGATGTTGAAGAGCTTCGCCACCACCGTGGCCACGCCGCGGAAGTGCCCGGGCCGGAACTTCCCGCAGAGGGTCTCGGCCAGGCGGCCGGGTTCCACGTGGGTCTGGAAGCCCGTGGGGTAGATTTCGGCGACTTCGGGCATGAACAGGACGGAGGCGCCGGTCTCCAGGCAGAGGCTCTGGTCGCGCTCCAGGTCCCGGGGGTAGCTGGCCAGGTCCTCGCCGGGGCCGAACTGGTTGGGATTCACGAAGATGGAGACCACGGTGGCATCGCACCGGGCCGCGCTCTGGCGGATGAGGGCCCCGTGGCCCTCGTGGAGGAAACCCATGGTGGGAACGAAGCCGATCCGCTGGCCCTGCTCCCGAAGCGGTTTCAGGAGGGCCCTCAAATCAGCGATGGTACGCACAACGCGCATGGCCAAAAAACGACTCCCTTACGATGACGCCGCTCAGAATACCAAGGCTGGGGTCAGGGATTCCACTGGGCCACGGCCGGACGGACGGCTTCTGGAAGGGTATAGGATTCCCGGGCATCGGGGAAGCCTCCCCCCCGCACATCCTCGGCCCAGGCGGCCAGCGCGGTCCGCAGGTCTTCGAATCCCTGGGCATAGCGCCGGACGAATTTCGGGCCGGGGTCCGGGGACAGGCCCAGGACATCGTGGAAGACCAGCACCTGGCCCGAGCAGCCCGGCCCGGCCCCGATGCCGATGGTGGGGATGGCCAGGGTCTCGGTGATGCGGGCCGCCAGGTCCGCCGGGATGCCCTCCAGCACCAGGCTGAAGCAGCCGGCCTCCTGCAGGCGCTGGGCGTCCTCCAGCAGGCGGATGGCATCGGCCTTGACCCGCCCCTGCACCTTGTAGCCGCCCATGGCGTTGAGGCTCTGGGGCGTGAGGCCGAGATGCCCCATGACCGGGATCTCGGCGTCGATGAGGGCGTGGATCATGGGCAGGCGCTTGGCGCCGCCCTCCAGTTTGACGCCGGCCGCCCCCCGCTGGAGGAAGCCCCCGGCGTTCCGCAGCGTGTCCTCCACGCTGAGGTGGAAGCTCAGGTAGGGCATGTCCGCCAGGAGCAGGGCCGTCGGGCGGGTGCGGGCCACGGCCTCCAGGTGGTGGTTCATCATGGCCATGCTGACGGGCAGGGTGTTCTCGAAGCCCAGGCAGACGTTCCCCACGCTGTCGCCCACGAGGAGCATGTCCACGCCCGCCGCGTCCGCGATGCGGGCCGTGGGGGCGTCGTAGGCCGTGGTCATCACCAGGCGCCGCCCGGAATGGGCCCAGGCCTGGATCTGGGGGATGGTGACGCGGGCTTGCGCGTCCGGGGACTGGTGGCTCATGGGGTCTCCGCTGGAAGGTCGAAGCCGTGGGCCCCTATAAGTACACAAAACGGCCGGACGGGAGGAGCAGGATTCCGAAAGGACGCAGACGACCGCGGCCACCGTCGACTTTATGTTCAGAGTAAAATCGTATTAATCCTGTTGATCCAATTTTTAATCCTGTCAATCCTGTCAACGCTTTTCATTCCGGGGCGGGCAGGGCCGGCAGGTTCATCTGGGTGGGGGTGTAGTCCACCATGGGGTCCGCCCGCTCGGGACGGACGAAGCGCAGGCCCACGGCGGCCACGGTCTGCTGGAACTGGTAGAGGTCGGCCCGGCCGAGGAAGCAGGTCTCGTGGCTCTCCGGCAGGCGCACCCAGAGCTGCTGGAGGCTGGGGAAGGCCTCCTGCATCCGGGCCCGGGCCCCCAGCTTCTCGCCCCGCTGCAGGAGCAGGGCCGCGCCCTCGGCGCTGGCCTCCATCACCTGGGCGGGGAAGTTCAGGGCCCGGGCCGCGGCCAGCACTTCGCTCCAGGCCTGGAGGGTCTCCTGGGCCACGGTCTCCGAGGGCGGGGCGGTGGAGAGCAGCAGGGCGTGGGCCCGGTGCCATTCCAGATCCAGGAGCCGCGAGTCGGACCCCTCCACGGGGCCCTTCAGGTTCTCGAGGATGGCCCAGCCCTGTTCGGGGGCCTCCTGGTGGACCCGCTGGGCCTCGCGGGCCTCGGCCTGGGCGAAGCGCAGCTGGGCGATGCGCTGGCGCCAGAGCAGGCCGGTGGACTCGTACTGTGCGGCGGCCTCGCGGTAGAGGCGGGCGGCATCCCGCCAGGCCCCCCGGAAGCGGGCCACCTCGCCCTGGAGGAGCGTCTGGTCGCCCTTCTCCTCCGGCGAGAGGACGCCGGGCCGGGCGGCCAGGGCGGCGAGCTGCGCATGGTCCGCGGCCACGGGATCCCCCAGGGCGGCCAGGGTCCGGGCGCGCCAGATCTGGGCCATGGACACCAGGGCCGTGTCCCCCAGCCGCTGGGCGTGCTGGAGGGTCCGGTCCAGGTGGGAGAGGGAGGGGCCCAGGAACTGCTGCAGCCCGCGGATGGCGCCCAGGGCGAAGTGGGCCTGGGCCTGGAGGGCCACGTCGGACTGCAGCCGCGCCGTCTGGAGGGCCTCCTGGAGGAGCTGGAGGCAGGGCTCCGGCTGGCCCTGGGCGAACAGGACCTGGGCCAGGGCGATCTGGACGGGGACGAGGCTGCGGTAGTCCTGGCCGTGCTCCAGCATCCGCTGGGCCGACTGGAGCAGCGAGGCGGCGCGACGGAACTGGGACTGCCCCGCGAGGGCGCGCCCCAGGGCCAGGAGGAGGGCCGCCTGATCCTGGGGCGAGGCTTTGCTGCCGCCCACGTTCAGGAGCTGGAGCCCCTCCTCCAGGGCCCGGACGCCCTTGGTCAGGTGCCCCTGGAGCAGGTGGAGGGAGCCCAGGGCCAGCCGGAGGCGGGGCTGCTCGGGATGGAGGGGGTGGTCCGACAGCCGCTCGGCGGCCCCGAGGATGGCCTCCTGGGCCTCCCCGGGGCGCCGGAGGAGGAGGTCGATCGTGGCCTGCTTGCGGAGGAGGCGGGCCTCGGCGAGGCCCTCGCCCCGGCGCTCGGCCGCGGGAATCCGGCCCAGGGCCTCCCGGGCCTTGCGGAGGGCCTCCAGGGCCAGGACCGCCGCGGGGCGGGGCGCGCTCTCCCCCTGGGGCGCCAGGGCGCCCTGGGATCCGGTGCTCCAGGCATCCGCGAGGTACTCGTAGAGCTGGGCCTCCTCGGCGGGGCCGGGCTGGAGTTCCAGGGCCTGGTCCACGATGCGCTGGGCCTCCTGGGGGGCGGTGGCCGGTTCCCGGCGGATGGCCGCCAGGACGGAGGCCAGGGCCGTGGCCTGGTCCGAGGCCAGGGCCTGGAGGGTGACGGAGAAGGCCAGGGCGCCGCCCTGCTCCTGGATGGCCGCCAGCAGGGCCCGGGCCAGCCGCTTCAGCTCCGGCTGGGGGGTGTGGGCCAGCACCAGCTCCCGCCAGCGGGGATCGGGAATGGCGGCGTCGCTGCGCCGGAGCTGCACCAGGCGCGAGCCCACGGCCCCCTGCAGGGCGTCCTCCAGGGGATCCCCCGTGAGCCCCAGGAGGCGGCCCAGGGAGCCGGTGGGAAGGGGCCGGTCCGCCAGGGCCAGCAGGCGCACCAGGGTGGCGGAGGCCGGCGGAAGGCGCTGCAGCCGGCCGAGGAAGATCTGGCGCATGAGGTCTTCCTCGGCCCTGGGCGCCGGCGGGTGCTCCGTGGCCAGGGCCCAGCAGCCGTCCTCGCAGACCAGGGTGCCGTCCTGCAGGGCCAGTTCGAGGAAGTTGCGGAGGAGGCCCGGATTGCCCAGGCTCCGGTCGAGCAGGTCGTTCACGTAGTCCGGGGGCAGGGTGTGGCAGGCGAGCAGATCTTCCAGCACCTGCCGCAGGTCTGCGTCCTCCAGGCGGTTCAGCCCGATGAGGGCCGCGGCGGGTTCGGCGCGGAGCTGGGCCACGAGGGGCTTGAGGCCCGCGCCGGAGGCGCCGGTGGAGAGGGAGAGGAGCCAGGGGGTCCGGGAACCGTGCACCAGCTCCCGGACCAGGGCCAGCACCTCCGGCGTGGCGCGGTCCAGGCCCGAGAGGTGGAGGAGCCGGGGATGCATCAGGGAGGCGAAGTCGAGGGCCTCCAGGGTGGCCTTCAGTTCCTCGGCCTCCGGTCCCGATTCCTGGCGGTTGAGGGCCCGTCCGCCCGTGAGGAAGGCGAAGGCCTGCACCCGCAGGGCCAGGGCCTTGGCCGCGCCGGGGTTCCGGGCGTAGAAGTCCACCTCGCTGCCCTGGAGCACGGCCTCGACGAGGCGGCCCAGGAGGCGGCCGGAGGACTCGTCGGGGGAGGCGGCCAGGTGGTGGACCCAGATGCCCTCGCTCTCGGCCACGGCGCAGGCCCAGTCGGCCATCTGCTCCTTGCCCACGCCCTCCTCGCCCTGGAGCAGGATGATGCGTTCCATGGGGATGGGGGCGCTGAGGCCCAGCACCAGCGACTTGAGGTAGGTCAGCTCCTGGCTGCGCCCGCGGATGGGCCGCGACACCAGGTCCGACAGATCCAGGGGGTGCGTCCAGGGAAGGTCCTCCGACAGCGGCGGTTCGGGAACCGGGGCCGGCAGCAGGTCCGGCAGGTGCTCCAGGCCCCAGGGCGCCCGCCCCAGGACGCGGGGCGCGAGGATCAGACCCGGGCGGCAGGTGAGGGCCTCGGGGTGCAGGAACCGCGGGTGGGGGCTGGCGGCCACCGCCTCGCCCAGGCGGCGGAGGAAGGCCGCGCGGGGGGCTGGTCCCCACTCGCTCCAGAGGCGGGCGAGGGGGGTGCCCAGGATCGCCTGCAGATGCCAGGCCTGTTCGTCGTCGTAGCCGAAGTGGCCGTGGACCGGATCCAGGGGACCGGCGTCGAGGAAGCGCCCCAGGAAGGCCTCGCGGAGCTGGTCCAGCTCCCGGTCCGGGGGCCGCGGGGTCCAGAGCTGGAGCAGGAACCGCGCGCCGTCGTGCTCCCGCCGCATGAGGTGCCAGGCGCAGTCCTCGCCCTGCGCCAGCTCCGCCAGCCAGGCGAACCGGTGGGCGCCCAGGAAGCGGGTCACGTCCATGGAGACGGCTTTCTCGCAGGCTCAGCTTGGCGGTGGGGCATGGCGGGCAGTGTACCGCAGGCCCAAATCGGAGACAGGATTAACAGGATTAGGAAGGATTAACAGGATTAATGATTAAAAAACCAAAGAAATCGTCATGATCACGACGTTTTTCTGTAAATATGATCCTTTAATCCTGTAAATCCGATCTTTTAATCCTGTTAATCC
>JAJYBX010000049.1 GCA_021778785.1 Acidobacteriota bacterium | reverse complement strand
ATCCCCGTGATCCACCAGTTCGTGGACTACTTGTAGCGTCCCGCGTCCAGGATCAGCATCGCGTCGCCATAGCTGAAAAAGCGGTACCGCTCGCGCACCGCCTCGGCGTAGGCGGCCTTGGCGAGGTCGAGGCCCATCAGCGCGCTGACCAGCACGAAGAGGGTGCTCTCGGGCAGGTGGAAGTTGGTGAGCAGGTGGTCGGCCGTGCGCAGGGTGTAGCCCGGGGTGATGAAGAGGCGCGTGGCGCCTTCCCGCGCGAGGGTCGTGCCGTCCCAGGCGGCCTCCAGGGTGCGCAGGGACGTGGTGCCCACGCAGAGGACGGGGCGGGTCCGGTCCCGCAGGACGGGGTCGAGAACCGCGGCGGTGTCGGTGGGGACCTCGTAGCGCTCCTCGTGCATGGCGTGGTCCTCGAGGCGCTCGGCGGTCATGGGCCGGAAGGTGCCAAGGCCCACATGGAGGCGCACGGGATGCCACCCGCAGCCCCGCCCACGGAGCCGCCCGATGAGCTCCGGCGTGAAGTGGAGGCCCGCCGTGGGGGCGGCCACGGCCTCGCCCTGGCTGGCGGCGAAGACGGTCTGGTAGCGGGTCTCGTCCTCGCCCTCGGCCAGGTGCTCGATGTAGGGCGGCAGGGGCAGGCGGCCAATGCGGTCGATCTCGTCCCAGTCCAGGCCGTGGTCCGAATGGACGCGCACGGCGCGGAGGCCCTCGGGCAGGGTCTCCAGCACCTGCAGCTCGGCCAGTGCGTTGGCGGAGACAGGGTCCACCACGGTGGCCCGGGCCCCGGGCTTCAGGCGCGCCCCGGGCTTCACCATGGCCTCGAAGGCGCCCCCGCCCAGGCTGCGCAGCAGCAGGGCCTCGCCGGCCCCGCCCCCGGCACGCTTCAGGAAGAGCCGGGCGTGGCGCACCCGCACGTCGTTGGGCACGCAGAGGCAGGCCTCCGGCAGGAGGTCAGGCAGGTCGCGGATGGCCCGGTGGGACCAGACACCGGTCCGGGCATCCACCACCAGGAGGCGGGCGCCGTCACGCTCGGGGGAGGGATGCTGGGCGATCAGCTCCGGCGGAAGGTCGAAGTGGAAATCGGAGCGCTGCATGGCGGGCCGGTCAGGCTTCGGAGAACTGCAGGCGGTGCAGCCGGGCGTACTCGCCGTCCCGGGAGAGGAGGGATTCGTGGGTGCCCTCCTCCACGATCCGGCCCTGCTTCAGGGCGCAGATGCGGGTGGCCCGCTGGATGGTGCTGAGCCGGTGGGCGATGACGAGGGTGGTGCGGTTCTCCATGAGGGCCTCCAGGGCCGCCTGGACCGCGCGCTCGCTCTCGGTATCGAGGGCGCTGGTGGCCTCGTCGAGGATGAGGATGGGGGGGTCCTGGAGCAGGGCCCGCGCGATGGCGATGCGCTGACGCTGGCCGCCGGAGAGGCTCGAGCCCGTCTCGGCCAGGGGGGTGTCGTAGCCCTTGGGGAGGGCGGCGATGAAGTCGTGGGCATGGGCCTTCCGCGCCGCAGCGATGACCGCCCCGCGGTCGGCGTCGAGGCCGTAGGCGATGTTGTCATGCACCGTGTCCAGGAAGAGGAGGGTCTCCTGGGTGACGATGCCGATGATCTTCCGCAGCTCGCGGGGATCGAAGTCCCGCAGGTCCGTGCCATCCAGGGTGATGCGGCCGGCGGAGGGATCGAAGAACCGGGGGACCAGGTTCACGAGGGTGGTCTTCCCGCCGCCGCTGCCGCCCACGAGCGCCACCGTCTCCCCGCTCCGAACCTCGAGGTCGATGCCGCGGAGCACGGGATGCTTCTCGTCGTAGGCGAAGGCCACGCCCTCGAAGCGGAGGACCGAGGGATGGACCGGCACGGGCCTGGGGTCCACCGGGGCGATCAGCCGGGGCTGGACGTCGAGCAGCGAGAAGATGCGCTCCAGGGCCACGGTGCTCATCTGCATCTCGCCGAACATCCGGGTCAGGCGCCGGATGGGGTCGTAGAGCTGGTAGATGGCCAGGAGGAACATGAGGAAGTCGCCGCCGGTCATGGCTCCGCTGCGGATCCGCGCCGCGCCGTAGAGGGCCAGCCCCGCGAGGAGGAGGCCGCCCACGCTCTCCATGATCGGGCTCGACAGGGACTGGATGCGGACCACCTTCATCCCCAGGCGGTAGAGGCCGTGGCTCTGGTTCCGGAAGCGCCGGGATTCGTAGTCTTCCCGGGCGAAGGCCTTCACCACCCGCATGTTGGAGAGCACCTCCTTGAGGCGCTGGAGCAGGGTGTCGGAGCTGCTCTGGGCCTTGTGCCCCTGGCGCCGGATGAGCCGGGTCAGGTGCTTGATGGGGAGGAACACCAGGGGGAAGAGGGCCACGAGCACCAGGGCCAGGCGCCAGTCGGTGCGCACGATGAGGACCACCATGACCACGGCCATGGTGACCTGCCGGAGGAGCTCGGCCACCTGGGTGGACACGAGCTGCTGCACCAGGCCCACGTCCCCCAGGATGCGGTTCATGAGCTCACCCACGGGGCGGGTCTGGAAGAAGGCGGGATCCTGCTGCAGCACCCGGTCGAAGAGGCGCTCGCGGAGGTCCTTCACGGCCTTCATGCCGCTGCGGGCCACCAGGACGGAGCCGGCGTAGAGGAAGAGGCCGCGGAGGAAGAACAGCCCGGCGATGATGGCCGGAATGAGGAGGATGCTGGACTGGAGGGTCTCGGCGGGGGGCAGGAAGCGGGTGAGGGCCTGGACGGCCTGGGGCCACTTGGCCACGCCGCCGCCGGCCATGCCCAGCTGGTGGTCGAAGAGCAGCTTGAGGGCCACGAGGATGAGGGCCTGGAGGCTGTTCCCGACCGTGAGCAGGACGCCGCCGAGGAGGGTCCCGGGAAGGTAGGGCCTCAGGTGGTGGCGGAAGAAACGGCGGATGGGGTTCAAGCGGGCCTCGACCCATCAGCTTATCTGAACAGGCCTATTCGACCGTCACGGTCACCCGGCTCTTCCCGTCGTCAAGGCTGAACAGCTCCGTTCCCGTCGGCGCCGTGAGGGCCTGGTCCATGAGGCGGTCCATGTGGATGCCCTTGGCGTGGGCCTCCTTCAGCTGGGCGTCCGAGAGGTAGCCGCCCACGGCCCGGGCCAGGACGAGGGCCACGCGGATGGTGACCACATCCCTCTGGCCCTTCTGGCGGATGTGGACCACCAGGAAGCGGCCCTGCACGGGACCCGCGGCCTTGGGCTCGACCCCCATGGACAGGAGGGCGAGCCGGCAGGGCTCCGAGCTGGCGTCGGCCTCGAGGCCGGCCTGGAGCACCGGCACGGCCCGGAGATCCCGGCGCCGCGCCAATTGGAGGGCGGCCGCGACCCGGACGTCGGGGAGGGAATCCGAGAGGGCCTCCACCAGGCCCGCCTGGGCGGCGGCGCTGTCCCATTGCCGGATGCCCCAGCAGCGGACGCGGTTCAGCCTGGCCTCCTTGCCCAGGAGCCGCTGGTCGGGATCCCGCTGGAGGAAGTCCGAATAGGCCGCGGCGGCCTCGTCCCACCGCTGGTCCTGCTCCAGGCTGGAGGCCAGCCAATACCGGGCGTCCGCTGCGCGGGAGGAATCGGGGAAGTCATGGAGGAGCTGCCGGTAGGCCTGGGCCGCCTCGAACCAGCGCTGGGCATAGCGCAGATCGCGGGCCCGACGGAAGAGGACCTCGGCGGGGCCCTCGGGCGCCGTGGCCAGCAGGGCCGGGTCCGCCGGGGCCGGGGCCAGCAGGACGGGCAGGATCACCAGCGAACGCAGGCTCATGCGCCGCCGCCCTTGAGGTGGCGCTCCATGCGGACGGCCTGCCCCTCGAGGTTGTGGGCGGAGGCCCACTTCCGGAGCTGTTCGGCGCGCTCGGTGCTCAGGCAGCTGTCTTCAAGGGCCAGCTCGGAGAGCCAGGCGTGGAGCCTGGCCCGGGTGGCCTCGGCCTCCCGCGTGGGCGCGCCCTGGGCCGCGAGCTGGTGGCTGGCTTCCAGGAGGGCGAGGGCCATCTCGCGCTCCATGTGCCGGTCCTCCTCCCCCTTCCGGCAGAGGGTGGGGTTCTGCTCGAAGTCCTGGAGGAGGGTGCTGCTCTGCTGGAAGAAGGCGATCCAGGCCCGGTCCTGGCTGCGGCGCTGGGCCAGCAGTTCGAGCCGTTCCGTGTCCTGGGCCAGGGCCCGGAGGTGGCGGGTGTGCTGGAGGATGTAGGCGGAGGGGATCCCGGCCATGAGCAGGGCCGCGGCGACGGCGGGGCCCCAGGTCCGGTACCAGGGGCGGACGGGGACGGCCAGCTCCGGGGCCAGGGCCGCCCCGTGGGCTCCCAGGGCGAGGTGCAGCTCCAGCAGCTCGGCCAGCTCCCGCTGGGCGGCGGGATCCTCGGGCCAGAGCTCGGGCCGCTCGAGGAGCTCGAAGCGCCGGGCGTCGTCGAGGGGGCTGGGGTCGGGGCGGGGGGTCATGGCAGGGATCCAAGGGACTTGCGGAGCTTCTGGAGGCTCTGGAACAGGGTGGCTTTCACCGTGCCTTCGGCACAGCCCAGATCCAGGGCGATGCGCTTCACGGGATGCTCGTGGACGTAGTAGGCGAGGACCATGGCCCGCTGGCGCGGGGTCAGCCCCTCCAGGGCACCACGAAGGGCCTGCAGTCGCCGGCTTTGGTCCACGGATTCCCAAGGTGAAGCCTGGTGGGGGTCCGGAGCGTCAAAGGTCTCGGGAGGGGGTACCTCCCGACCTCTTCTACGCAGATGGTCGGTCGCCGCATTAGCCGCCAGGGTGAAAAGCCAGGCGGCCACCGGCCGGCCCTCCTCGAAACGCTGGCAATGCTGGAGGCACTTGAGGAAGACCTCCTGGGCCAGTTCCTGGACGACCCCGGCCTCCCCCTGCAGCCGGCGGTGCAGGAAGGCGCAGATGGGCCGCTCGAACCGGGCCATGAGGTGGGCCAGGGCCTCCTCGTGGCCGGCCTTCAGCCGGGCCATCCAGTATTCGGGCGTCTCCCCCTCGGGCGGGGGCGTCCCCCCGGGCAGGGGGGCGGACGAAGCCGGGGAGGGGCTCATGCCTTGGGCGGGCCGGAGAGGGGGCCGAAGGTGAGGCCAGGCTGCCCCAGCTTCTCCATGATGAACTTGAGCTGGGCATCCGTCAGGGAGGCCCGGAGTCCCACGCGCTTCTTCTCCTGGAGGAGCTCCGGGGGGGAGGCGCCGGGCGCCGTCTGGACGGCGCTCATGGCCGCCACGAGGCGCTGGAGCCAGGGCGTGACCTGCGTGATGCCTTCGGGACTTCCGGCCAGGGACAGCTCGAAGCGCGTGGGTTGGTCCGGGCCGGTTCCCGGAGTCACGCTCCAGAAGAGGGCCTGGACGCCCGTCGGCAGATCGCGGAGGGTGCCGCTGTCCGGCAGCTCCTTGCGCAACCCGCCCAGCAGGGCCTCGGGCTGCAGGTAGCCCTGGAAGGGGGCCCGGGGGTTGATCCATTCCGCGGCGGCGGCCACGCCGGGCCGGGAGGCCAGGCTCTCCCGGGAGGCGAGGCGTTCGAGGGCGGGCAGGTCACCGATCCAGATCTGGCCCTGCTCGTCGCTGGCGGCGCGGAGATGGGCCTTCACGGTTCCGGTCTCGACGTCGAGGATCACGTAGAGGGGCCAGTCCCGGCCCGCGAGGCGCAGGTGCCCCTCCTGGGGGAAGGACTCGGTCAGGGCGGCCACCAGGGACTTGGGATCCTTGAACTGGTCCAGCTGGATCAGGACGTGGCCGAGGCCCTTCTCCAGGCCGGTCTCGCCTTTCTGCGGCAGACCGATGACGTGGAAGGTCAGGCGCCCGGTTTCCGTCTTCGGATTGATCCGGGCCTTCTGCAGGAAGAGATCCAGGGCCTGCTCCGCCAGGGGCTCCTGGGCCAGGAGCGACTGGACCTCCTTGTGGGAGATCACCCAGCCTGCCTCGCCGGAGAAGGCAGCCAGGCTGTCCGCGGGGGCGGACTGGACCCAGCCCGGGATGCGCGGGCGTGGCTTGCAGGAGGGCAGGAGGAAGAGGGACCCCAGGCCCGCCACGGCGGCGATCAGGATGGGGGCCGGGCGTCGCATGGGGGCTCCTGTGGCTGGGCTACGGATCGGCGTGGCGGGCGTTTACGCCAGGTGCCTCAGGGCTGCGGGGAGGTGGGGGCTGCGCAGGAGCTGCTGCTGCTCCACCTCGGAGAGCAGGCCCCAGATCCGCACGGAGGCCTCTCGCGGTGTCTTCGGGTTGAGGAGGAGTTCGGACATGATCGGCGCGTGGGCCATGAGCACCGGGTGGCCGGCGATCAGCTCCAGGACGGACCGGGGCGTGAGCTTGTTGCGGGTGAGGCGGAGCAGGATGCCGGGATCCAGCTGGCGGTCGGCCACCATCTGACGGAGGGTCTCCTCGTCCTGCAGCACCTCCTGGGGCAGGTGCCGCATGAGTTCCCCTCCGGAGGCCCGGAGGGCCGTGATCCGCTGGGGGACATCCATGGCGAGGTAGAGGCCCCGGAGGGTCTCCAGGGCCCGGCGCTTCACCTCCAGGTGGGGCAGCCGGGGGTTGCGCAGGATCTCGATGCAGGGCTTCGCGCCCTGGAGGGCGTCGAGGAGCCGGAGGGCCGAGGCCTCGCTCAGGTGGGGGTGATGGATCAGGGCCTCGGCGACGAGGGGATCCTGGGACCAGGCGCGGTGGGCGGCCACCCGCTCGGCGCGTTCCCGATCCAGGGTGGGCACCGCGGAGGCGAGGATCCGCGAGGTGAGGGCGGGGTTCTCCAGGGCCAGGGCCATCACCTGCAGGTCCGGGTCCTTGAGCACCTGCATGAGCTGGTCCTCCTGGGTGCCCTGGGTGGCCAGGAAGACGCGTTCCTCGAGGGAGGCCCAGCGGCCCTCCTCGACGCGCTCGGGCAGGGAGCCCGAGACGCCGGACCGCTGCCGCTGGAGGCGGTCGTAGAAGTACTTCACCACGCGCAGGAGGTGGGGCGCCTGGCGCTTGGCCCAGTAGGTGACGAACTGGTACTCGCCCTCCTCGAGCTGGGTGAAGAGGCTGACGATCCGGCGCAGGTCGGAGCGCCCGGAGGCGCCCCGCTCCAGGCAGGCCAGCAGCTCCTGGGCGATGGCCACGCGGCGGGAGAGCTCCGCCGGGCTGCCAGGGGCCTCCAGGATGCCGGCGCGGACGGGCTCGCGGAAATACCAGCGGGCCTCGGCGTAGACCTCGTCGAAGAAGTCGGAGACGCTGCACTGGCCGAGGGCCCGGCAGACGAGATCCTCGGACACCAGGGGATTCTGCATGCCCGCCTGGCGGACCTCCGGATCCGCATCCGCGAGGAAGGCGAGGAGCTCCTCGGGTTGGGCCGTCTCCCGGGCGCGGGCGAGCCGGTCCTCCCGGTGGAGCCCCACGCCGCCGGGAGTCTCCGCAGAGGCGGCGGGCGGCGTGGAGAGGGCCTCCCAGTCGTCGTCCTCCGAGGGCAGGGGCGGCAGTTCCTGGGTGGAGCCCGTGGCGGAGACGGTCCTGGCCAGCTGCTTGGCGAGGAGCTTGGCGACGGGCTTCAGGGCGGGGCTGAGCTGCTGGTAGAGGACCTTCACGGCCTCCGCCCGCTCGTCCTTCTCCTGGGCCGGGGCGTGGTCCATCTCCCGCATCTGGTCGAAGAGGGAGACCACCATCTCGAGGTCGCGGCGGATGGGCTCCGGCGTGGCCTCGTTCTCCGCGAGGCCGAGGAGGATGGGCCAGTGGGCCAGCCAGTGCGGCGTGCGCGCCATGAGCGTGAGGAGGCGGGGCGCGGCCAGGGACCGGGCGAGGCCCTCCAGCATGCGCACCTGGCTCTCCGAGGGGAGCTGGGGACGGATCAGGGCCAGGTGCCGGAAATGGATCCGGTCATGTTCCGCGAGGGTAGCGAGGAAGGGGGCCTCCGTCGGTTCCCTCACGCGGGCTCCTAGGCGCAGGCGGTCTGGAGGAAGGCCATGAGGCGCGCGTTGCCCCGGAAGAGCAGGGCATCCACCAGGGCGCCCTTCAGGCCCTGCTGCGCGCGCAGGCGATCGAGGTGCTCCGGACGGGTGATGCTGCCGCCCATGATGAGGGGCAGGCCGGAGACCGCGCTCAGGGTGTGGGCCGTCTCGAAATCGGGCTCGGCATCCACCTCGTCCGGGATGTCCACGAAGAGCAGCCGCTTGAATCCGTAGTCGCGGGCCCGGGTGGCCACCTCCACGGCGCTGAGGCCCGTGGCGTCCACCCAGCCGGAACGGTGGACCCGGCCGCCCCGCGCATCCACGCCGGCCGTCAGGTGGGACTGGAACCGCGCCACCAGCTGCTCGACCACCATCGGAGACTTGTGGAGGATCGTGCCCACGACCAGCCAGGTCGCGCCGTGGTCGATGAAGAACTGCGCCTGGTCCGAGCTGCGCACGCCGCCCGCCACCTGGACGCAGACCTTCCGCCCCTGGGCGCGGCAGATCTTGAGGATCTGCGCGATCAGCTCACGGTTGTTGCCGGTGCCATGCGCCGCATCCACATCCACCAGGGCCAGGCGGCAGGCCCCTTCGTCCAGCATCCAGGCGACCAGTTCGAGGGGGGCGACGGCAATCGGCCCCGCCTGCCCGGCGGGGACCACGAGTCCGTGTTGGAGGTTGAGGGTGGGGTAGATCTTCAAGCGGGCATCCCAGCAGGGCGAGTGTAACGCAAGTGTCACGCCGGTGGGCGGGATCCCAGGAGGTCGAGCAGCTTCCGGGCGGCCTCGGTCTCCGCCTTCTTGCGCGTCGCCCCCACCGCCTCCGCCGAGTGGGGGCCGGTGGCGACCCGCACGGAGAATCGTGGCGCATGATCGGGGCCGGACTGCCCGAGCAGGTTGTAGGATGGCGCCGGGAGGCCCAGGCGGGCCGTGGTTTCCTGGAGGGTGGTCTTCGCGTCCCTTCGGGCCCAGAGCCCGGAATCCGCGCTCCGGATCGCCGCCAGGTGCCGCGCCTCGACGAGGGCCTGCACGCGGGCCGCGCCGTCGGCGCCGGCGGCCTGGGCATCCAGGAACACCGCTGCCAGCAGGGCCTCCACGGCGTCCGCCAGGGGCTTGGGCCCCAGGGCGGCCCGACCGGTGGCGGTCAGGATCCGGTCCAGGCCCAGGTCCAGGGCCCAGTCGTGCAGGGCCTCGGTGCAGACGAGC
>JAJYBX010000048.1 GCA_021778785.1 Acidobacteriota bacterium | reverse complement strand
TACCTTCGCCCCCAAAGGTAGGCCGGGCCCCCGGCGCGCCAAGGGCCCCTATCCCCGTGTCGGGAATCCAGGCTTGAAGATGGCGGAGGCGCTGCGCCGGCCGTCCATGACGATGTGCAGGGGCTGATCCACCCGGCTGTGGACGAGGCAGCCGGACCGGAACACCTCCGGCTGCGCGCGCAGCCAGTCCCAGTCGAGGATGGCGGTGCCCCGGGGATAGGGAACCGTGAAGTAGCCGATATTCAGCGAGGTCACGTTGTGGAAGAAATGGGAGCCCAGGGAGGCGTCGGCCTGGAAGTGCTCCATGGCGTATTCCACGATCACCTGGGCGCAGGAGATCATCGACCAGGCGATGGGGATGCCGAGGTGGCGGTCCGTGCTGCCCCAGCGGCCGGGGCCGATGAGGACGTACTTCCCCGACTGGCCCGCCCGGAAGGTGTCGTTCAGCTGCTCCAGGGCGGAGGCCAGGGCGGGAGTCTCGAACTTGTCGAAGCCTTCGGGATCGATCCACACGATGTCCCGGATGCCCTCCACCACGCCGTTGCCCACGCACTTCTCGGAGAAGAGGAACGCCGAGGCCGGGTCCAGGTCGGCGGCCGACAGGTTCACGTCGCCGCTCTCCATGAGCTGGTGCTTGATCTGGAGCAGGCAGAACGTGGGCTTCCCGTTCTCCGGATCCGGGTCCAGGTTCACGGCGAACTCGATCTCCACCGGGGTCTCCATGGCCTCGCGGATCAGCTCCAGGGAATAGCTGAGGATCCGGGCCAGGGGGAAGGAGTCGTACTTCAGGATGTTCCGGAAGTTCACGATGCGGGGGCCGGGATGGTCCAGGCCGTCCTGGATCCGGTCGTCGTTGGCGTCCCACACGGAGGCGCAGTGGTGCAGGGCGCCGTCCTTCTCCGCCTCCGGGATGTCCAGGTCCAGCAGGGTGGCGTCCTCGCCGTGGTAGAGGTCCACCTCGGTGCGGCTCATGTCCAGGGCGTAGAAGCGCTTCTGGGTGGTCCGGAGCTGCTCCCGGGGCGGGAGCATGTCCATCTCGGGGTAGGGTGGCGCAAAGCGGTAGGCCTTCCCGCCCTCCACGACGTACTTGCCGAGGCCCACGGCGATGTTGGCGATGCCGTCCTGGGGCTGGGTATAGGCCACCGGGTAGTAGTTGAAGGACTGGGCCACGCCCGAGAAGTGCGGATAGAAGCGGTCCCCGAAGCGCCGCCCGGCCACCTCCTGGATGAGGATCGCCATCTGCTCCTCCTCGATCTTGTAGTCGATGGCCTCGAAGTAGGCACGCGAGGCTTTCGAATACACGGAGGCGTACACCAGCTTCACGGCCTCCACCAGCTGGGCCACGCGGACCTCCAGATCCGGGTGGTTGTTGGGGAGGAAGAAGGTGTTGTAGAGGCCGGCGAAGGGGTGGGAGAGGCTGTCCTCCAGCAGGCCCGAGGAACGCACCGCCAGCGGCACCTTGGCGTGCTTGCCCAGGAAGAGACGGAGCTTGGCCATCAGCTCCGGCGAGAGGGATCCCATCAGGAACCGCCGCTTGATGGCATCGTCATCGTCGTCCTGCTGGAGCATCTGCCGCAGGTCGTGGCGATTGATGAAGGCGGTGAACTCCTCGGTCCCGATGATGGCCGACCGCGGGATGCGGATGTTCGCCTCCGGCAGGAGGCTCTCCAGGTCCAGGCGCGACAGCAGGGAGTGCGTGAAGGCCACACCACGGCCCTTGCCGCCCATGGAACCCGGTGCCAGCCGCAGGATGTTGGGCTCGTCCCTGGGGGTGGTCTCCGTGAGGGGGATCACCTTGCCCCGGGACTTCATGCGCTGGACGTAGTCGCCCACGCTGATGAGGAAGGTGCGCATCTCCTCGGGATCGCGGTAGTCCTCGATCCGGAAGGTGGCCAGCACCTTGGCCACCTGGACCTCGCCACGGGCCATGATCCAGGCGGAGAAGTGGTTCCGCGAGGCGTGGTAGACCAGGGACTCCACGGGCACCGTCCGCAGCTTCTCCTGGAGATCATCCATGTCCGTGGCGCGGGCGATCTCCCGGCCGGACTCGTCACGGAAGATGAAGTCGCCGAAGCCCAGGTGCTCGTAGAAGAAGCTCGACAGCTCGGCGCCGAGCGTGAAGGAGTTCTTGTTCAGGAAGCAGCTGTTGAGGGCCGTGGCCCAGGATTCCTTGAAGGGATCCGAGGACTGGAGCAGCGTGGGGAGGTGGGGGTTCAGCTCCTTCACGGCGCGGATGAGCTTGGTGCCCGCTTCGCGATCCAGGAGGCCATCCTTGGGGAACTTGCGGTCCGAGATGAGGCAGAGGAGGTAGTCCTGGAAGCGCTCGCAGAAGGCCATGGCCTCCTCGTACGAGGTGGCCAGGATCACCTTGGGCCGGACCCGCATGGAGAGGGTGCGCGTCATGCCATCCACGCTGCGGTCCTTGGCCATGCGCGTGGTCTGCTTGAGGATCTCGCTGTAGAGGATGGGCAGGTACCGCGAGTAGTAGCGGATGCTGTCCTCCACCAGGAGGATCACGCGGGTGAGCCCCACGGCCGTGTCGTTCACGACATTGGCCCGGTCCTCCATGAACTTGACCATGGCCATGAAGATCTCGGGGTTGCCGTTCCATACGAAGATCTGGTCGTAGTGCCGCATCAGCTCCTGGCGGCGGCGATCCATGCTCCCCACCTCCACGTTGTCGTTCAGGAGCAGGTAGAGGGGGATGCGGGTGTCCGCCTTCCGCAGGGCCCGGGACAGCTCGATGTGGCCCACCTGGCCCATGCGGCTCATGACGATGATCATGTCGAAGTGGCGGCTGGCGAGCTTCTCGAGGGCCTCCTCCGCCGTGGACACGTTCGTCACCCGGGGGGGATTGCTCATGTTGAGCTGGTAGTAGCCCTCGAAGAGGATCTCCGTGAGCAGGCCGTCCTGCTCCAGGGTGAAGGCGTCGAAGGCCGGGGCCACGAGGAGGATCTCCCGGGTGCGCAGGGGCATCAGGTCGTGGAAGATCTCCTTGTCGGACTTGTACTTTCCGAAGATCTGATTGAACTCGCCGCTGAGCATCCGGACCCCTTGCTTTCCCGGAGTGTACTTCCCAACACGGAAAAGAGGGCCGCGCGCGGCCCTCTTTTCCGTGGGATCGAAAGGCTGCTGGGTTACACGAGCCCCTGGTCGATCATGGAGTCGGCCACCTTGAGGAAGCCGGCGATGTTCGCGCCATTCACGTAGTTGCCGGGGGTGCCGAAGCGGGCCGCGGCGTCCACGCAGGACTTGTGGATGTTCACCATGATCTGGTGCAGGCGGGCATCCACCTCCTCGGCGGTCCAGCCCAGGCGCATGGAGTTCTGGCTCATCTCGAGGCCCGAGGTGGCCACGCCGCCGGCGTTGGAGGCCTTGCCGGGGGAGAAGAGGATCTTGTCGGTGTTGGCCTGGAAGAACTCCACGGCATCCAGGGTGCTGGGCATGTTGGCGCCCTCGATCACGGCCTTGCAGCCGTTGGCCAGCAGGTTCTTGGCCTCGTCGAGATTCAGCTCGTTCTGGATGGCGCAGGGCAGGGCCACGTCCACCTTCTGCTCCCAGGGGCGCTTGCCCGCGTGGAACTGGGCGGTCTTGAACTTCTGGGCGTAGGGGGCCACGGACATGCGGTCGATGCGGAGCATCTCCTCCATGTAGGCGATCTTCTCGCCGCTGATGCCGTCGGCGTCGTAGATGTAGCCGTCGGGGCCGGAGATGGTGACGACCTTGGCGCCCAGCTGGGTGGCCTTGGTGACGGCGCCCCAGGCCACGTTGCCGAAGCCGGACACGGCCACCCGCTTGCCCTGGATGGACTCGCCCTTGGTCTTCAGCGCCTCCTCGGCGAAGTAGACCACGCCGAAGCCGGTGGCCTCGGGACGGATGAGGCTGCCACCCCAGTACTGGCCCTTGCCGGTCAGCACGCCGGTGAACTCGTTGGCGAGCTTCTTGTACATCCCGAACATGTAGCCGACCTCGCGGCCGCCCACGCCGATGTCACCGGCCGGCACGTCCGTGTCGGCGCCGATGTGGCGGAAGAGCTCCATCATGAAGGACTGGCAGAAGCGCATGACCTCGGCGTCGGACTTGCCGTTGGGGTCGAAGTTGGAGCCGCCCTTGCCGCCGCCCATGGGCAGGCCGGTGAGGCTGTTCTTGAAGATCTGCTCGAAGCCCAGGAACTTCAGGGTGTCGAGGGTGACGTTGGGATGGAAGCGGATGCCGCCCTTGTAGGGCCCGATGGCGCTGCTGAACTGCACGCGCCAGCCGTTGTTGATGCGTATCTGGCCCTTGTCGTCCACCCAGGGCACGCGGAAGGAGATGGCGCGCTCGGGCTCCACCATCCGCTCGAGGATCGCGTTCTTCTTGTACTTCGGCTCCTTCTCCAGGACCGGATCCAGGGAGTGCAGGATTTCGGTAGCCGCCTGGATGAAGAGGGTCTCCCAGGGAGCCTTCTTCTTCAGGCTCTCAAGGACCTCATTGACGTACTGACTCATGGTTCCTCCTGGAAGGAAGGGGGGTGAAAAGGGCGGTGCGGGAACCCCGGACAGGAGGACTTCCCCCGGGGGGTGCCGCCGCGCCTGTCCATGGGCGCCAGCGGCCGTGTGCCAACATCCTAACTGGACGTGATGACTCTAGCCGCATGGGCCCGGACCCGGCGAGCCTCCTTCGTAAAGTCGTGACCGGAGGCACTCCGGAACGTGATTGCGACCAAAGCGTCGCGATAAAATTTACGAATTGTAAAAGATGATTCAGATGCCGGGTGATCCGGATGGCGAATTGACTTCCGGCGCCCCGGTGGTTTGCTGGAGCCATGCCCCGCGCCATCCCCTTCAAGCTCCAGGCCCCCTACCAGCCCGCCGGCGACCAGCCGGAGGCCATCGCCCAACTGGTGGAGGGTCTCCAGCGAGGGGAGCGCTGGCAGACCCTCCTGGGCGTGACCGGTTCGGGGAAGACCTACACCATGGCCTCCACCATCGCCCGTGCGGGCCGCCCGGCCCTCATCTTCGCGCCGAACAAGACCCTGGCCGCCCAGCTCTTCAGCGAGTTCAAGCAGTTCTTCCCCGAGAACGCCGTCGAGTACTTCGTCAGCTACTACGACTACTACCAGCCCGAGGCCTACGTGCCCGAGCGGGACCTGTTCATCGACAAGGACGCCAAGATCAACGAGGAGCTGGAGAAGCTCCGCCTCAGCGCCACGCGCTGCCTGCTGGAGCGCCGCGACACCATCGTGGTGGCCTCGGTGAGCTGCATCTACGGCCTGGGCGATCCCAGCTCGTACCTGAACCTCTCCGTGACGCTGAAGCCCGGCCAGACCATCGACCGCGCCATGCTGCTGCGGGACCTGGTGGCCATCCAGTACCAGCGGAACCACCTCAGCTTCGAGCCCGGTGTCTTCCGCGTCCGAGGCGACGTGGTGGAGGTGTACCCGGCCTACGAGGACGTGGCCTACCGCATCGAGCTCTGGGGCGACGAGGTGGAGCGCCTGTCCAAGATCGACCCCCTGCGGGGCGTGGTGATGGAGAAGCTGGAGGAGCTCACCATCTGGCCCAAGACGCACTACGTCACGCCCGAGGACAAGCTCAAGGCCGCCATCCGCGACATCAAGGACGAGCTGGAGGCCCGCGAGGAGGCCTTCCGGGCCCAGGGGAAGATCGTGGAGCTGCAGCGGCTGCACCAGCGGGTCATCTACGACGTCGAGATGATGAAGGAGATGGGCTACTGCAGCGGCATCGAGAACTACAGCCGCTTCCTGGACGGCCGCCAGCCGGGCGAGCCGCCCCATACGCTGCTCGACTACTTCCCCGAGGACTTCATCGTCTTCATGGACGAGAGCCACGTCGCCACGGGCCAGCTCCACGGCATGTACAACGGCGACCGCTCCCGGAAGACCACCCTGGTGGACTACGGCTTCCGCCTCCCCTCCGCGCTGGATAACCGGCCCCTCAAATTCGAGGAGTTCGAGAGCCGGGTCAAACAAGTGATCTATGTCTCAGCGACGCCGGGCGACTACGAGCTGCAGCAGAGCGGCGGTGTGGTGGTGGAGCAGGTGGTGCGCCCCACGGGCCTGGTGGATCCCCTCGTGGAGGTCCGGCCCGTGGGCACCCAGGTGGACGACCTGCTGGAGGAGATCCGGAAGACCGTGGCCCGGGATGAGCGGGTGCTGGTGACGGTGCTCACCAAGAAGCTGGCGGAGCAGCTCACGGCCTACTACCAGGAGCTGGGCATCAAGGCCGAGTACCTCCACAGCGAAATCGACACCCTGGAGCGGGTGGAGCTGCTGAAGAACCTGCGCCGGGGGGTGTTCGACGTCCTCATCGGCATCAACCTGCTGCGGGAGGGGCTGGACCTGCCGGAAGTCAGCCTGGTGGCCATCCTCGATGCGGACAAGGAGGGCTTCCTCCGCAACACCCGCAGCCTCATCCAGACCATCGGCCGCGCGGCCCGCCACGTGAACGGCAGGGCGATCCTCTATGCGGACGTGATGACGGGATCCATGAAGCAGGCCATCGGCGAGACCGACCGGCGCCGCCAGAAGCAGCTGGCCCACAACGCCGAGCACGGCATCACGCCCGAGACCGTGAAGCGCAACCTGGACGACGTCATGGGCGAGGCCCTGGCCCGGGAATTCATCAACGTCGCCAAGGAGGAGCAGGCCGCCGAGGAACCGCTCCTCTACCTGGAGGACAAGGCCTTCGAGCGCGAAGTGGCCAAGCTGGAGAAGCGCATGAAGGAGCTGGCCTCCCACATGAAGTTCGAGGAGGCAGCGGAGCTCCGCGATCGGATCCTGAAGGCCCGGCGTGAGCGGTTGCTGACGGCGGGGGACTCACCGCTCGCGCAGGCTTCGGGACCCGTGGGGGATTGAGATGAGGTGGAGCCGGGAACCGCTGAGTGCGGCCTTCGTGGGGACGGTCGCGGCGGCCTTCCTGGCCGCGGGGATCCCCTGGTGGCTGGCCCCCTACAACCGGTTCACCTTCGCCTCGCCTCTGGCGATCCTGGGTTTCCTCGCCTTCGTGGGCGTCGCCGCCGGGGCGGCGGGTTGGAGCCGGCTCGGGCTGGCCGGGGCCACCCTCGCCGCGGGGGGCGCGGTGCCCGGGGCGGTGATGGCGCGGGTGGTGGTGGATGGCCTGCGGGACCCCACGTCGCACAACCTCTGGCCCTTCGAGATCGTGTTCGCGGCGGTCTTCGGGTTCGCGGTGGCGTTCCTGGCCGGGCTGTTCGGCCGCCTCCTCAGGCGCATGCTGGAGCCGGCCTGAGGAGGGGGGCCGGCGCCCCTACCTGGCGTACATCCGGATCACCTTCTCGATGGCGGCCCGGCAGGCGGCGCAGAAGGGCACGCTGTCGCGGGTGAACATGATGCAGTCCTCCTGGCTGCGGTAGTAGCCGGCGGACTCGTAGTTGGCGCCCTCGAAGGCGCCCACCTGGCCGCTGTGGGCGTCGGTGCCGAGGAGCTTCGTCTCGAAGGCCTTCTCCCGGGCGAAGAGGGCGTCCATCTCGGATTCGGGCTTGTTGGCGGCCCGGATGGCGCGGCGCTCCTTCTGGATGGCGTGGCTGAAGGTTTCGAATTCGGCCTTCTTCCAGGGCGTGGGCAGGGGCGCGGCGGGGCTCAACAGGGCGGCCCACTTGGGCTGCCTGGGGTCGGCGGTGACGTTGGGCTCCCAGGGCTCGGGGCGGGCGGGGCTGTTGGTCACGGCGACGTCCGAGGTGTAGTACTCGTCCGCCAGACCGGCGAAGTGGTGGCCGAACTCGTGGACGAAGACGTAGGAGGAGTAGGCGTTGTCGGCGGCCACCGTGCTGAACAGGTTGAAGATGCCGCCGCCGCCGTAGGTCTGGCCGTTCACCAGGATCTCCACGAACTCGTAGGGAGCGTAGGAGGCCGCCTCCCGCCAGGCCCTGTTGTCGAAGGTGAGGATGTAGCGCTCGCTGCCGAAGGCGTCATAGGTGGCGCCCAGGGGCGAGTGGCGATGCACACCGGTGGAGGGCCGGGAGATGCCGCTCTCCTGGGCGGGCGGGCAGATGGCCCAGACGTTGAAGTCGGACCGGTGCTCCTTGAAGGGGCTCTGGGCGAAGAGCATCTCCATCAGGCGGCGGGCGTCCTTCTCGAACTTCGGCCGCTCGGCGGCGGTGTAGCCGTCGCCCAGGATGAGGAAGTCGGCCTTGCCCGCCGGATCCCCGTCCTTCTGGAGGGCCAGGACGGCCCCGGGACTGGGCGGCATGGACCGGTCGATGGAGGGGTCCCGGGGATCCAGGTCGAAGCGCCAGACCTCCTTGAAGGCGTTGGCGGCGTCCCGCTTCTTCAGGTGGATGCGGACGGGCCCGTCGGGCTCCGGGAAGCGCAGGGATTCGGAGAAGGTCCGGCGGAGGGTCCGGGCCTCGTCCGTGGTCTCCCACTCGCCGAAGATGCTGGCGAAGCCGCGGGAATAGAGGGCCTTGCCGGTGGCCTTGTCGTCCACTTCGAAGAAGTACTTGCCCAGGTTGCTGGCATCCAGGGCCTTGGCGGGATCGCCGGGCCAGGGCAGGGGCTCCACGACCACCCGTTCGAGGCCGAAGGTCTCGCCGGCGGCGTCGCCGGTGTGGCCATAGTCCACGCGCATCGTCCGGGGCGGGGCGGCCAGGCAGGCCAGGGTCGCGAGGGAGAGCAGCATCCGGCGGATCATGGGGCACCTCGGCTTCGAGGATAGACTGGTTGGATCCGGAGATCCGATGCTCACGCCGAAACAGCGCCAGTTCCTCAAGGCCCAGGCCCACCACCTGAAGCCGGTCATGCATGTGGGCAAGGGCGGGGTGACGCCGGCCCAGGCCGCGGAACTCGACATCATGGTGGACAGCCTCGAGCTGGTGAAGGTCAAGATCAACCCCAACAGCTTCGAGGACGAGGCCACGGCCGCCGCCGCCCTCTGCGGCGCGGTGGAGGGCCTCCAGCACGTCTGGACCATCGGCCACACCCTGCTGCTCTTCCGGCCCAGCCGGTCGAAAGCCACGCGGTATCCCTTGCCGGGCTGACGAAGCTCAGGTTTTCCGGCCTCTTCCCGAAACAGGCAGGGTGGAGGTCCGATGCCCTACCTGTCCTGGACGGAGGGAACCCAGCTCATCCGGCATGCGCTGCGGGAGACCTGCATCCTGGGACGGGACCCCCTGACCTGCACCCTGGCGCAC
>JAJYBX010000047.1 GCA_021778785.1 Acidobacteriota bacterium | reverse complement strand
CTCGCCCGTGGACCGCCGTCGCCCGCCGCCGAAGAGGTCGCCGAAGATGCCGCCCCCGAAGAAGCTGCCGAGGATGTCCTCGAAATCGGCGAACTGGCTGGGGTCGAACTGGAACTGCTGCCCGCCTCCACCCCCGGCGCCGCCCAGCCCCGCATGGCCGAACTGGTCGTAGACCTTCCGCTTCTCGGAATCGGACAGCACGCTGTAGGCCTCCGCGGCCTCCTTGAACTTCTCCTCCGCCTCCTTGTTGCCCGGATTGCGGTCGGGATGCAGTTCCATGGCCAGCTTGCGGTAGGCCTTCTTCAGCTCGTCGGTCCCGGCGTCCCGGGACACCCCGAGCACCTCGTAGTAGTCACGCTTCATGCAACCATCCTGGCCTCCAGGATAGCCGATGCCGCGGGACTAGTTCGGCGGCGCGGCGGCGTCCCCGTCCCCTTCCAGGGAGGCCATCATGGCCTCGCTGGCGGCGAGGACGGCATCCGTGAGGAGGTTCTGGGCCTCCAGGAGCTGGGCTTCGCAGGCCCGCAGGGCCTCGCTGTCCTGGGCGGCCACGGCCTGCCGGGCCCTGGAGAGCACATCCCGCACCATGGCCTGCTGCTCATCGGTGAGGTACTTGCCGCACTCCGCGAAGCTCTTGTCGCAGGAGAAGATCAGGCCCTCGGCGGAGGCGATGTATTTCAGGGCGTCCCGCTTCTTGACGTCGGTCTCGGCGTTGGCCAGGGCCTCGCGGATCATGCGCTGGATCTCCAGCTCGGACAGGCCGGAACTGGGCCGGATGCTCATGCTCTGCTCCAGGCCCGTCATGAGGTCCCGGGCGGAGACCTTCACGATGCCGTTGGAGTCGATGTCGAAGCTGACCTCGATCTGGGGCACGCCCTTGGGGAGGGGCGGCAGGTTGATGAGGTCGAAGCGGCCCAGGCTCTTGTTGTGCTCGGCCAGCTCGCGCTCGCCCTGGAGGACGTGGATCTCCACCCGGGCCTGGTTGTCGGTGACCGTGGTGAACACCCGGGAGTCCCGGAGGGGGATGGTGGCGTTGCGCTGGATGATCTTCACGAAGCCGCCGCCCTGGGTCTCGATGCCGAGGCTGAGGGGGGTGACGTCCAGCAGCACCAGGTCCTTGATGTCGCCCTTGAGCACCGCACCCTGGATGGAGGCGCCGGTGGCGACCACCTCGTCAGGGTTGATGTTCCGGTTGGGCTCCTTGCCGAAGAAGTCCCGGACCAGCCGCTGGACCAGCGGCATGCGGGTCTGGCCGCCCACCAGGATGATCTCGTCCACCTCCTTGGGCGTCTTCCCGGCCTGCTGCAGGGCGTCCTTGATGGGCAGGAGGGTCATGTCGACGAGCTCCTTCACCATGCCCTCGAGCTGCTCCCGGGTGAGGGTGGCCTCCAGGTGCTGGGGGCCGCTGGTGCCCTGGGCGATGAAGGGGAGGCGGATATCGACCTTGTCCAGCGTGGACAGCTCGCACTTGGCCTTCTCGCTGGCCTCCTTGAGGCGCTGGAGGGCCATGCGGTCCGTGGTGAGATCGAGGCCGGTCTTCTCGCGGAACTGCACCACCAGCCAGTTCTGGATGGCCTGGTCGATGTCCTCGCCGCCCAGGAAGGTGTCGCCGCTGGTGGCCAGCACCTCGAAGACGCCGTCGTTCATCTCCATGAGGGTGAAGTCGAAGGTGCCGCCGCCGAAGTCGTAGATGGCGAGGATCTGCTTCACGCCCTTCTTGTTGAAGCCGTAGGCCAGGGCCGCGGCCGTGGGCTCGTTGATGATGCGCTGGACATTCAAGCCGGCGATCTTGCCGGCGTCCTTCGTGGCCTGCCGCTGCGCGTCATCGAAGTAGGCGGGCACCGTGATGACGGCGTCCGTCACCTCCTCGTGGAGGAAGGCCTCGGCGGAAGCCTTGATGTTCCGCAGGACGATGGCCGCCACCTCCGGCGGCGCGTAGTCCCGGTCGCCCACCCGGAGCCAGGCATCGCCATTGGGCGCGGCCACCACGGGGAAGGGCAGCCGGGTCAGGGCCTCCTGCACCTTGGGAGCATGGAACCGCTGCCCGATGAGCCGCTTGACCGCGAAGAGGGTGCGCTGGGGGTTGGTCACGGCCTGGCGTTTGGCGATGTGCCCCACCAGGACATCTCCCTTGTCGGTGAAGGCCACCACCGAGGGCGTGGTCCGGCTGCCCTCGCGGTTGGCGATCACCCGCGGATCGCCGCCCTCCATGACGCAGACGCAACTGTTGGTCGTACCCAGATCGATGCCGATCAGTTTGCCTGCCATGGGCTGTACTCCAGGGTTCTCGGTTTCATGCTACTCACATCGCCTCGGGCCAGCCAGCGCAAGGACACGCCCGCGCTTGGGCCGGATTAGGATTTTTCCGCATCCGGATGGCG
The DNA here is from genome assembly GCA_021778785.1 of Acidobacteriota bacterium. Lineage (GTDB taxonomy): Bacteria > Acidobacteriota > Holophagae > Holophagales > Holophagaceae > Geothrix. The sequence goes on along the minus strand of JAJYBX010000047.1, from coordinate 6,779 downwards.
GTTCACCACCACCCGGGCCGCGCGCAGGAGCTGTCCCTTTAGGTTGAAGCCACGCTCGTAGATGGCCGCCACCGCGCCATCGGGCAGCGCGGGATCGCTGAAGGTGGTGAGGGCCTCCGCGTGGAGCGCGTCGAAGGGATCGCCCACCTGGAGCGGCAGGGGCTCCACGTTGAGGCGCCGCAGGGCCTCGAGGAACTGCCGGCGGATGAGCTCCACGCCGGAGCGGAAGGTCTCCACGTCCTGGTAGCTGGCGCTGAGGCCCCGGTCGAAGTTGTCCAGCACCGGGAGCATCTCGAGCAGGATGCGGCGTTCGGCCTGCTCCACGGCCAGGGCGATGTCCCGCTGGGCCCGGTTCCGGAAATTGTTGAAGTCGGCGGCCAGCCGGCGGTGCTGGTCCATGAGCTCCGCCTCGCGCTTCATCATCTCGCCGAGCTGGCTCTCGACCTCGGTGAGGGCCGATTCCAGATCAACCCGTCGTTCGCCCTCCGGGGACCCGTCCCCAGGCTCGGCCAGGTCCATCTCGGGGACCATCTGGGTCTTGTACTCGGAGGCGGCCGCATCGGCGAGGGCCTGGAGGTCGGGCTCACCCGCTTCGTCCAGGTTGAGGTCCACGAGATCCTCGGCCTCTCCGGGCACGAGGGACTTCGGATCGGGATGGTTGGGCATCTCGGGAATCATCGGAGCAGTATAAGCAGCAAAAGTGCCAGACAGAAGCGGCGTGGCGGGCGGTTCTACGGGTGGAGCCGGCGTTTCTGGACCTGGCCCGACCACCAGCGCAGGCCGCCCAGGACCCTTCCGTAGTCCATGCGAAGGGGTCCCACCAGCGCGAACGTGACGTACCCCGCCTGGCCCAGGTGGATGGTCCGGACGGCGGTGGCGAGGGGCATCCCCTCCAGATAGGGGTTCTCCGAGCCCAGCAGCAGCTGGATATCCGACGAGGCCCGCTCGGCGAAGGCGTCCAGGAGGCGGACCAGGCGGCCGTGCTCCTCGAAGGCCGCCACCAGCTCCCGGAACCGGGCCACGTCATCGAACTCCGGGAAGCTGCCCAGCCGCCCGAGACCCGAGACCACCACCGGCGCCTCCGCGGGCCCCTCCTCGCGGGGCCAGCGGACCGCCAGCTCCCGGAGGCGGGTCCGCAGCGTCTCCCCCTCCCGCGCCGCGGCCTGGAGGGTGTCCAGCAGACGGCTCCGCATCTCGGGAAAGGTCAACCCGGCGAATTGCGCCGTGGCGTAGTTGCCCAGTTCCGTCAGCACGGACTCTCCGTAGTTCCAGAGGTTCTCCATGAGCCGGTGCTCCACCTCGCCCCGGCTGCCCACCCACACCGCCACCAGGCGGCCGGGTCCCACCGGCACGAACTCCAGGCGGGCAAGGCGGCTCTGGGACAGCCCCTGGGGCAGGGCCACGCAGATGCCGCCCATGACCTCGGCGAGCGTGCGGCTCGCATGCCGGGCCCAGGTCTCGGGATCCAGGTCCAGGCCATCCAGGGCCTCCGCCAGCCGGGCCTCGGCCGCCGGATCAGGCGGGGTGGGATCCAGCCAGCGATCCACGTAGTAGCGGTAGGCCCGCTCCGTGGGCACCCGGCCCGCCGAGGTGTGCGGCTGGGCCACCAGGGCCTCGTCCTCCAGGTCGGAGAGCACGTTCCGGATGGTGGCGCTGGAGAGGGGTTCGGGGTAGCGCTTCGCCAGGAGGCGCGAACCGACCGGTTCCCCCTCGTGGAGGTAGGTCTCGATGAGGGTCTTGAGGACCGACTCACCGCGGGGATTGAGGCTGGGCTGCGTCATGGATAAAAACCCGCTCCGGGCTGCCATACTATACGGCAAGTCCGCACATCTTCTGGAGGTCTCCATGTCGCCTTTCGCTGCTTCCCGCACCCTCTCCAGGCTCTCGCTTGTGGCGGCGCTGTCCCTGGGCCTCGCCTCGGGCGTGGCCTGCAACCGCAAGAGCGAGGCCGCCCTCCAGGCCGAGGCCGCCGCCAAGGCCGCCGATGCCAAGGTCGCCCAGCTGGAACAGGACCTGGCGGACGCCAAGGCCGGCAAGCACACCAGCGAGGATGGCGACACGGCCAAGGAACTCACCAAGGGCCAGGTGAAATCCCTGGAACGCCAGGTGGCTGACGCCAAGAAGCGGGCCAAGGTGGCGAAGCAGGAAGCCGCCCAGCTGGAATCCGCCCCGGCCCCCAAGGCCGCCCCCAAACCGGTGGTGGTCGACGTGCCCACGGGCACCAAGCTGGAGGTGGCGCTGGCGCGTGACCTGGCCACCGACAAGGACCAGGCCGGAGATGCCTGGGATGGCACCCTCGCCTCGGACGTGATGGTGAACGGTCAGCTCGTCTGGAGCGCCGGGACCCGGGTCCGCGGCGTGGTCACCCAGAGCGTACCCACGGGCCGCCTGAGCAGCGGCAAGGGTGCCCTCGGCATCAAGGTGACGGAGGTCGGCGGCGTGGGCATCGACTCCGACACGCATGTCATGGTGGCCGAGGCCAAGGGGGCCCGGAACGCCAAGATCATCGGCGGTGGCGCGGCCCTGGGGGCCCTGATCGGCATCCTCTCCGACAAGAAGAACAAGAACGACCACGCCCTGGGTGGAGCCGCCATCGGCGCCGCCGCCGGCACTGCCGTGGCCGCCGGTACCGCGGACACCATCATCCGCATCCCCGCCGCCCAGCCCCTCACCTTCAGCCTCACCTCGCCGGAGCAGGTGACGATCAAGAAGTAGCCGTTCCCGCGATCGGCCTGCGGCCGATCGGTACCGAAATCGGGAGGCCCAGCCTCCCGATTTCGCATTTTCAGGCCTCGATCGCCTGCAGCCGCTCCGCTTCGAAGGCGGAACGCAGGGGCTCGATGATCGGTTCGAGCTGGCCGGACATGGGGGGACCCGCTCCGTGAGCGCAGCGCCCGCAGGGCCCTGCGAACGGGAGGGCGGTCCGGGGGACCGCCCGATCGCGGGCTGCCAGATGCCGCGTGCGTGAGCCGGTCTGCGGCGAGCGCCCAGCGGCGGGGCTTCAGGCCTCGATCGCCTGCAGCCTCTCAGCCTCGAAGGCGGAACGCAGGGGCTCGATGATCGGTTCGAGCTGGCCGGACATGAAGCTGTCGATCTGGTGGATGGTGACGCCCACCCGGTGGTCGGTGACGCGGCCCTGGGGGAAGTTGTAGGTGCGGATCTTCTCGCTGCGATCGCCGCTGCCCACCTGGGACTTGCGCAGGGCCGAGTGGACCGCGTCGGCCTCGTCCTGGGCCTTCTGGAGCAGGCGGCTGCGCAGCACGGTCATGGCCTTGGCCATGTTCTTGATCTGGCTCCGTTCGTCCTGGCAGCTCACGACGGTGTTCGTGGGCAGGTGGGTCAGCCGCACGGCGGAGTAGGTGGTGTTCACGCTCTGGCCGCCCTTGCCGCCGGAGCAGAAGGTGTCGATGCGCAGATCCTTCTGCTGGATGTCGATGTCCACCTCCTCGGCCTCGGGCATGACGGCCACGGTCGCGGCGGAGGTGTGGATGCGGCCCTGGGTCTCGGTCTTGGGCACCCGCTGGACGCGGTGGACGCCCGACTCGAAACGGAACAGGGAGTAGGCGCCGTCGCCCTGGATCTCGGCCACGACCTCCTTGAGGCCGCCCTGCTCCGCCTCGCTCTCATCGAGGACCGTGACCTTGAAGCCCCGGCGTTCGGCGAAGCGCACGTACATGCGGAAGAGTTCCGCGGCGAAGAGGGCCGCCTCCTCGCCGCCGGTCCCGGCACGGACCTCCAGGATCACGTTCTTGGCGTCCGCCGGGTCCCTGGGCACCAGCAGACGCCGGAGTTCCGCCTCGCCCTCGGCGAGGGCCTTCTTCAGGTCGGGGATCTCGGCCTGGGCCATGTCCCGCAGGTCGGCGTCCATGGTCTTGTCCGCCAGGATGCCCTCGGCCTCCTCCAGCTGCTTCAGGAGGGTGCGCTGGGCCTGGAAGGCCTGCACGACCGGCTCCAACTCCGCGCGGAGCTTGGTCAGCTCCCGCAGCCGCTTGGGGTCCGAGACCACGGCCGGATCCTGGAGCTGGGCCTCCACTTCCTGGAAGCGGGCATCCACGGCCTCAAGCTGATCGAGCATGGGTCACCTCACACAAGCCCACGGGATGGTCCCACTGAGGAGTGCAAGCCCCAGATCGGCTCTGCCGGAATGGGGCGCGGGGGCCCGGGGGTGTGCGCGCAGCGCGGAACCCCCGGAGAACATCAAACAAAAAGGACGGGCCGATCACTCGGCCCGTCCCTCGGATCGCAGCAGCTAGGCCTCGGGGGTCGTCTCGACGACGGCCGGAGCGGCCTCCTTCTTCGCGTACTTCTTGTTGAACTTCTCCACGCGGCCCTCGGTGTCCATCAGACGCTGCTTGCCCGTGAAGAACGGGTGGCAGGCGGCGCAGACTTCCACGCGGAGCTCCTTCTTCGTGGAGCGGGTCATGAACTCGTTGCCGCAGGCGCAGTGGACCTTCACCTCGTGCAGCTCGGGATGCATCTTTTCCTTCATCTTGGCCTCCTGGGACCGACCGGATGCCCCCGGGAATGGGGTGCGCGCACGCGGCTTGTCCACGCAAGACAGCCAGTCTACCGCCCGGAGGCGTCCGACTCAAGGGGGAAGCCCGGAACGCTCCCTATCCCTGTTCCTGGGGCGTGAACACCCAGCGCTCCGAGAGGACCCGCTTGAGCTTGAGGGCGCCGAGGACGCTGAGGAGGAGGGTGCCGTTGAAGCTCAGTTCGTAGAGCACCTTCCACCACTGGAAGCGCACGCGCCCGAGCAGCACCACCTCAACGAAGAACATGAAGGCCGTGAAGAGGACCGTTTCCAGGACCGCCTGCCAGAGCGGGCGCTCCTGGGCATGACGTTCCAGGAGGTAGCCCGTGTAGGCCCCGTAGAGCAGGCGGGTGGGCTTGAATCCGTGGGTGGTGGTGAAGCCGAGGGGGATGGAGAGCAGCGTCGTGATGCCCACCGCCACCGCCATCCGGGCCACCGGACCGAGCCGCGCCCAGCGCCGCCGGGCCCAGAAGAAGCCCGCGCCCACGGCCAGGCCCTGGGCCGCCGCGAAGGGCAGGCAGATGAACCAGTGCCAGCCCTCGATCCACATGTGGCCGCCGGTGGCGAGCCCGAGGAACATCCCCGCCGCCAGGGCCGAGCTGCCGCGGTGATTGGCATCCTGCCCCTCGCCGCTGGAGAGCTCCAGGGCCAGGGCGCCCGGCCGCTCCTTCTCCGCCAGGAGCGCGGCCATGCCGGCTTCGTCCTCCAGGCCCCGGGCCTCGGCCTCATCCATCAGGTGGGATTCCAGTTCCCGCAGCAGCATCGCCCGGCGGCGGCGCGAGATCCCCCGGAGGCCACCCTCCACCTGCGACAGATAGCTGGCGAGGGCCCGGCTCATGGCGTCGTCAGGCCCTCGGCCCCACGAAGGCCTCGACCATGTCCACGAACTGGTTCCACTCCTTCTTCTTGGCCTTCAGGAAGGCCGCGCCCGCGGGCTGGATGGCGTAGTAGCGACGCTCCCGGCCGTTCTGCTGGGTCTCCCAGTACGAGGTGATGAATTCGGCCGCTTCGAGCTTGTGCAGGGCCGGATACAGCGCCCCCTCCTTGAGGGTATAGGTCCCGCCCGTGCGTTGCCGGACCGTCTCGATGATCTGGTAGCCGTACATGGGCGCCTCGGACAACAGCGACAGCAGGAGCAGGGGGGTACTGCCCTTCAGGAGTTCACGGTCCACGGTTGCCTCCGGTTTAGGCTCTGATTCAAGGTCCATTGTGCCTCGCAACACGATGCGGCGCAAGCGTCCGGCGTCACATTCGTCCCCTCCCCGCCTGGGCCAGCCTCCCGAAGACCGGCTTCAGAAGGAGCGCCAACAGCCCGGCCGCGGCCGGGACCACCAGGGCCCAGGCCACGCAGGCGTGCCCCAGGCTGGTGCCGAAGGTTCCCAGGGTGTGCAGGAAGTCCGAACGCAGCCCGTCGAGGAGGGCCCCCAGGGCCAGGGGGGCCGGGGGAAGCCCGAGGACCCGCTCCCCCAGCCGGATGAAGGGGACCAGGAGGGCCAGCTGAAGGGGATAGGCCAGGTAGTTCGCCACCTGGACGACGGCCTGGTTCAGGCCCAGGGCGGCGGCCACCCCCGCGCTGAGCAGGGTCGTGGTCCCCACCAGGGGGAAGGTCCCCAGGGCCAGCCCGACGGCCACGGCCGCGGCCAGGGCTCCCGGACCCAGCCCCTGTTTCAGGGCCTGCAGGAAGGGTTCCCGCAGCCGGCGCATCCAGGGGGTGAGGGGCAGGCGGCGGGACGGGGGCATGGGGCTCCAGGGGGAGCCTCCAGGGTAGCCGTGGCCCGGACCTCCGCATCTGACCCTGGGATCGGCATTGCCCCGGGCGGTAGCATGGGGGCTTCGTCGAGGCTCCACCGCAGGCGCAGCTCGCGCCCCCGCACGTCCCAGGAGAATGCCCCCCATGCCTTCGATCCGACCCGTTCCCCTCCCCCTGGCCTGGGCGCTCACCGCCTGCGCCATCGCCTTCGCAGGCACCCCGCCCGGAGCGCCCTTCATGAAGCCGAGCCCCCTGCCCTTCCAGGCCCCCCCGTTCGACAGGATCCAGGACAGCGACTTCCTGCCCGCCCTGGAGGCCGGCATGAAGGCCCACCTGGCGGAGGTCGCCAAGGTCGCGGCCAATCCGGCTGCGCCCACCTTCGAGAACACGATCGTGGCCCTGGAGCGCTCCGGCGCGGAACTCACCCGCGTGAAGAAGGTCTTCTTCCACCTGACCTCGGCCAACACGAACCCCGGGCTGCAGAAGATCCAGGAG
>JAJYBX010000046.1 GCA_021778785.1 Acidobacteriota bacterium | reverse complement strand
ACGTCATCGCGGGCGCCATGGCCATCCCCGGCGACCTGCGGGAAGCCGCCACCAGCTTCCGCCTGTCCCGCTGGCACCGGATGAAGGCGCTCTACCTGCCCTCGATCTTCCCCTACCTGGTGACGGGCTGGGTGACCGCCGCCGGCGGGGCCTGGAACGCCAGCATCGTCGCCGAGTACGCCGAGTACAAGGGGCACGTCCTCACCACCTGGGGCCTGGGGTCCACCGTGAGCGCCGCGGCCTACCACCGCGACCTCCCGCTCCTCGCCGCCGGCGTCATCCTCATGTCCAGCCTGGTGGTGACCTTCAACCGCCTGGTCTGGAAGCCGTGCTACCAGCTCGCCGCCACCCGATACTCCCTGACGAAGTAGGTGAACCCATGATGTCCGAAGCTCCCATCTGCGAACTCAAGGGCGTCCAGAAGTTCTTCGACCGCGGCGGCGGCAACCTGCTGCGGGTGCTGGAGGACGTGAGCCTCGACATCCGGCCCAACGAGGTACTCTGCCTCATCGGCCCCTCGGGCTGCGGCAAGTCCACCATCCTCCGGATCTTCGCGGGCCTCATCGAAGCCAGCAAGGGCGAAGTGCGCTACCACGGCCGGCGCCTGGAGGGCCTGAACCCCGGCGTGTCCATCGTGTTCCAGGGCTTCGCCCTCTACCCCTGGATGACCGTGGAGGAGAACGTCCGCACCGTGCTCCGCGCCAAGGGCATCGCCGAGGACGAGGTCCGCTCCCGCGCCGACCGGGCCATCACGCTGGTGGGCCTGGAGGGCTTCGAGGAGGCCTATCCCCGCGAGCTCTCCGGCGGCATGAAGCAGCGGGTGGGCATGGCCCGCGCCCTCAGCGTGGATCCCGAGATCCTCTTCATGGACGAGCCCTTCAGCCAGGTGGACGCCCTGACGGCGGAAGGCCTCCGGGCCGAGATCCTGGACATCTGGGTGGACGCCGAGCGGAACCCCTCCTCCATCCTGATGGTGAGCCACGACATCAAGGAGGTGGCCTACATGGCCGACCGCATCGTGGTGCTGTCCGCCAATCCGGGCCGCGTCCGCACCATCGTGGAGAACCCCCTGCCCCGGCCCCGGGACACGCGGTCGGCGGAGTTCCTGCGGCTGGTGGACCAGCTCCACGACATCATCACCAGCACCGAGCTGCCGGATGTGGAGATCACCGCCCCCGAGCCGAGCCTGCTGTCCGACATGGCCGAGCCCCTGCCCTCCGCCCAGAGCGGCGACATCCTGGGCCTGCTGGAATTCCTCGAAACCCAGGGCGGCACCTGCGACCTCTTCCAGGTGGTGTCCCACACCCACGTGCCCTTCGAGCTGGTGCTGGCCTCCACGAAATCGGCCGAGATGCTGGAATTCGTGGACACGCCCAAGCGCTCCGTCATCTTCACGGCCCTGGGCCAGCGCTTCGTCCGCGCCGGCATGGAGGAGCGCAAGCAGATCTGGAAGGAGCAGCTCCTCAACCTCAAGCTCTTCCGCGTGGTCAGCGACCTGCTGGAGATGCGGGAAGGCCAGCTGAGCCGCGAGGAGCTCATCTCCGAGCTGCACCACCGCCTGCCCATGGAGGATCCCGAGCGGACCTTCGAAACCCTGGTGGCGTGGGGCCGGTTCGGCGAGCTCTTCGCCTACCGCGAGGAGCGGGGCGTCCTCACGCCCGAGTAGCCGGCCGCGCCGGCGGGCTGAAGGCGCTGAGGGCGATGCCCGCGAGCACCAGGAGGATGCCCACACCCTGCACCGGGCGCACGGCCTCCCCCAGCAGCACCCAGCCCAGGCCCACGGTGGCCACGGGCTGCACCATGAGGGTCACGGCGCCGAGGTTGGTGGGGACGTGGCCCAGGCCCCAGGTGATGAGCCACCAGGCGGCCACCTGCACCACAAGGCCCAGGGCCGCCAGGGAGAGCCAGGCGTGGGGGGGGAAGCCGTGGAAGGACTCGCCCCCGGCCCGCCCCAGCAGGCCGAAGCCGGCGGTGCAGCAGAGGACCACCCAGGCCAGGGCCTCCGGCGCGGCGAGGTCGCGGCGGGCCTTGCCCAGGGCCAGGGTGAAGCAGGCGTAGGCCAGGGAGGCCAGGGCGGCCAGCAGCTCGCCCCGCCCCGTCCCCCAGCGGGCGCCCTTGGCCAGGCCCAGCACCAGGCCCCCGGCCAGGGCGAAGGCCAGCCCCAGCCAGAAGCGTTTCCGGAGCCGCGTCCCCAGCCACAGCACCGAGATGGCGGCCACCCAGAGGGGCGCCAGCCCCACCAACAGGGTCGAGTTGGCGGCGCTCGTGTACTCCAGGGAGGTGTGCCACATCCAGAGGTCGGCGATGAAGCAGAGGCCGGCGACGAGGGCCCAGCCCCGGGCGGCCGCCATCCCCTGGCGCCGGGCGCGCCAGCCCATCCAGGCTACAAAGGGCAGGGCGAAGGCCATCCGGTAGAAGCCGATGACCAGGGGGCCCGCCGGGGCCGACCAGCGGACCAGCATGGCCGCGAAGCCCAGGAGGGCCGCCCCGAGCAGCACGGCGGCCAGCCCCCGGGTGCCGCCCGCTTCCCTCTCCGTCCCGCCTGCGCTCATCCGACCAGCATCCCCGGGCGGGGCCTCAGCCGGCAAGCGCCTCCTCCACCCTGGCCACCAGGGTGGCCGGATCCAGGGGCTTGAGCAGGAACCCGGAGATGCCGTGATGCTGCATCCGCAGGAGCGCCTCGTCATCCCGGTGCGCGGAGAGCAGCAGCACCGGCAGGGCCTGGAGGGCCGCATCCTCCCGGCAGGCCCGCACCAGGCTCTCGCCGGGGCACTCGGGCATGAGGAGGTCCATGACCAGCAGGTCCACGGGAGCGTCCCGCAGCACCTTCAGCACCGCGAAGAGGGAATCCGGCTCGACCTCGATGACCTCGTGGCCCCGGGCCCGCAGGGCCCCCGCCGCGAACACGCGGGCCAGTCGGCTGTCGTCCACGATGGCGATCCGGGCCATGGCTTCCCCCGCTACCTCATCGGCCGCCCGGGGGTCCCCCTGAATTCAGTTCGCCCAGCGGGACACCAGGGGCCAGATGTCCTCGTCCGAAGCGGGCCCGTTCAGGAGGATGGCGAAGACGCGCACCCGGCCATCCGGCATCTGGATGTAGCCGCAGAGGCTGTCCACCCGGTCCAGGTGGCCGCTCTTCACCCGGAGGCGCCGGGCGAGGTTGGGATCCTTCATCCGCAGCTTCCAGGGCTCACCCCCGATGATCTTGAGGGAGGCCACGTACTCGGGGCCCACCTCGAAATCGTGGTAGCCCGCCCGGAGGACGATGGCCAGGGTCCGGGCGGAGAGGCGGTTCTCCTTGCTGAGGCCCGAACCATCGGTGATGTGGATGTCGTCGGCCGGAAGGCCGAAGGTGGTGGCGTAGAAGTCCTGGATGCGCCGCACGCCCCGGGGCCAGGACCCCTCGCCGAACCGGCGGACCAGCATCTCCACCATGAAGTTGTTGGACCACTTGTTGATGTCCAGCACCAGGTCGCGGAGCGGCAGGGAGGGCCACGCCAGCAGCTTGCGGGGCTCCGGATTGGCCGGGGCGGGACGCCCCTCGAAGACAATGCCCGCCTCCTGGAGGATCTCCTGGAGGGTGCGCCGCGCGAGGCCATCCGGATCGCCCACGATGCGGCCCCGGTCATCCCGGTTGAAGTTCACGGAGAGGGCCTGCACCGGCGGCAGGGTGTCCGCCGTGGTGTTCTCCCAGCCCTCCGGTTCCCTCTGGGCGTCGAAGGCGGACTGGTCCAGGCGGATGCCCCCCGTCACGCGGTCCACGCCGGCCCGGCGCAGCGCGTGGGCCAGCAGCCAGATCCGCTCGCTGGTGAGGAAGGGGTCGCCCCCGCCCTTGAAGACGAGATCCCCCTGCACGGTGCCGTTCTGGAGATCCCCCCAGACCTCGGTCTCCAGGGTGAAGTCGGGCTTCAGGCTCTTGAGCAGGGCATAGGTCGTCACCGCCTTCGTGGTGCTGGCCGGAATGAGGGCGAGGGTGTCCTTGTACCGCTCGATGGCCTTGCCGGTGCCCGCGTCCCAGAGGCCCGCGGAGACCTTCACGCCCCGCCGTTCCAGTCCCCTGGCCCAGGTCCGCAGGTCTTCGGCCCGCAGCCCCGGGAGGGCCATCACCAGGACCATGGCCACGCCGGTGAATCGCTTCAGGTTCATGCCGCCTCGCTCGGTGAAGCCTGCAGGCCCGCTACTTCTTCGGGGAAGCCGCGGTGCTGGCGTTGGGATCCAGGAGCTTCTTCCCCCGGGCGATGTCGTCCGCGGAGAGGCCGCCGCCACCCAGCCCCAGCAGGTTCGGATCGGCGGTGAAGGTCCACTCCGAGACCAGGGTCTTGTGCTGGTAGATGTGGATGGCGTCCTTGGTGCAGCGGCTGCGCACGCCCACGATGGGGAGGCCCTCGGTGCTGCCCGAGGCCCCGGCCTGCACCTGGGTGATGAGCTCCCACTCCCCGCCGGGCGTCATGGGATCCGTGTATTTCTGGCGGAGGATCCGCGGCCGGACCTTCATGACCTCATCCAGGTCCGTGGGGTACTTGTGGAACTTGGCGAAGTACACCCGGATGCCCTCGGCGATGGCCTCGCCCCGGAAGATCAGCTCCGATTCGTTGGCCCGCTGGACCTGGGCGGAGATGAGCGGCCCGGCCTTCATCAACATGACGCCCATGACCACGATCATGGCCAGGGCCAGGGCCATGGTGAAGCCGCGCTGGCCCTGCCTCCCGGCGGGGAGGGCGGCCACGGGCTGGGCGGAACGGCGGGGCATGGAAGGCTCCGGGCCCAGGGTACTAGCCCCTGCCCTCCTTCTGTGTCATGAGTTCGGAAAAGGCTTCCACCACCTGGGGATCGAACTGCGTACCCGCCTCGTTCTTCAGTTCCTCCAGCGCCTGGCGGAAGCCCCGGGGCTTCCGGTAGCTCTTCCCGCTGGTCATCACCTCGTAGGCCTCGATGAGGGCGATGATGCGGCTGCCCGTGGGAATGGCGGTCTCCCGCAGCCCGTCGGGATAGCCGTAGCCGTCCCAGCGCTCGTGGTGGTGGCGGATCATGCGCACCACATCGAAGGGGAAGCGCAGATCCTTCAGGAAGACCGCCGCCAGTTCGGGGTGCGTGCGCACCCGCTTCATCTCCTCGGAGGACAGCTCGGCCTTCGCCAGCATCTGGGGATCCAGCAGCAGCGTGCCCACATCGTGGAGGATGGCGGCGATGCTGACCGCCTCCACCTCCTCGGAGGGCAGGTCCAGCCGCAGCGCCAGGTCCCGGGCCAGCCGCGCGGTGGCCAGGCTGTGGGGCCGGAGGGTCGGCAGGCGGCTCTCGCTGGACTGGAGGATGCGATGGCTGACCGAGATGAAGGCGTGGTAGTAGCGCTCGTGGAGCCGGGCCTCCTGCAGGTAGAGCCCGAGCATGCGGCCCAGCTGCTGGATGGCCTCGATCTCCGTGAGGGAGAAGGACTGGTCCTCCTGGCGGAACACCATGAGCAGGTCGTGGCCCTCGCTGGATTCGTTCAGCAGGAGGGGCATGTAGGTCGCGAAGACGCCCTTCACCTCGGGGTTGTCGGTCATCTCCACCCGGGTGATGAGGCGCAGATCCTGCTCCCGCACCTTGGGCAGGTGGAAGGTGGCGTGGGCGAGGATCTGCTGCTGCAGCTCCGTCGAGAGCGGAAACTGGCTGTAGGCGAGGAGGGGCCGGATCTCCTCCGGATCCTCGATCCACAGCGCCACGGCCCCGGTGGAGAGGATCTGGGTGAGGAGCCCCGCGATCTCCCAGAAGAAGGCCCGGTGCTCCGGTGGTGTCATGCCCCGCTTGCGCTCGGGGCTGACGGGCGGCATCACCCAGCCGCTGAGGGTGCGGTCCGCCTCCCAGGGGAGGGCCGTGAAGGCCTCCTGGCCCGCATGGAAGCCGAACAGGCGCTCCCGGGTGCCGGGGCCCGCCCCGTGGAGGGTCGATTCCTGGGAATGGAGGGGGGCCGCGGCGGGCCCGGGGGGCGGAGGCAGGAGCCGCTCCGGAGCCGGGGCCACCTCGTCGATGATGGCGGAGGCCGTGGGCAGCCCCTCCGGCACCTGGTTCGGCAGGAGCGGCGCGGGCGCCCTCGGGACGGGCCTGGGCGTGGAGCCGTACAGGTGGAACTCGCGGAGGGCCTCCACCAGGTCCTCGCAGATGGCCAGGGTGGGCGGTTCGTCCCGCTCCCGGTCGAAGGTGCCCCCCTTGATGCGGTCCCGCTGGATGAGCAGGCCCACCCAGTCGCCCATGAGGTAGAGGGGCGTGATGAGGTAGCGCGGCCACTCCCCGCCCTGCCCGAAGGCCGACAGTTCCGGCGCATCCGAGGCGTCGTTCACCACGAAGGTGCGCCGTTCCCGGTGGGTGCGCACCACCAGCGGGTGGTCGTCGGAGATGGACACGGGCGGCCGGGTGCCCCGGGGCCAGCCGAAGAAGCTCACCACCTCGAAGAGCCCCTGCCCGGGCACCCGCAGGTACAGGGCGCCCTTGGTGCTGCCCACCTCCTCCAGGCAGCGGTAGAGGACCTGCGAACAGCGGTTCGCGAGCGCTTCGCCGAGGATGAGGGGGGACGCCTGCATAGGGGGGGCCTGGGTGGTAGAAGAGTTCCCATCATGGCAAGGGTGGGACGGACTTTCTATCGGCAGGTGTACCAGGAAAGACGACTTTTACCAGCCTGAACCCGGAAATGGGCCTGCTGTTCGAGGAACGTGGCCAGGGCACCCTCCGCCCCCCCGAACCGGCGCTCCAGCCAGCGGGACCAGGCCTGGGGCCGCTCCCGGAGGCTCCGCTCCAGCCGCCGGGCCAGTTCCCCGGGCTCGGCCAGGAAGAGCAGGCCCCGGGCTCCCAGGGCCGCCAACCGCCCCTCGATCCGCTCGAAGTCCCCGGGCGCCAGGCCCCCGTCGAGGGCCGCGCTGAGGTGGAACCGCTCCTGGTGCGCCGCGAAGGCCGGGAGCCACCCGTTCCAGGGCGCGGCGGCGCGGGCCGCGGCCAGGGCCTCCCAGGCGGCGAGCAGCCCCTCCAGCCAGGGCACCACCGCCTCGGGGCGGTGGCGCGTTTCCAGGGGCTCGAACAACCGCTGGGAGGCCAGGTCCTCGGCGCTCCACAGCACGGGGTGGGCCGAGGCCGCCCGCCAGGCCCGCAGGCGCGTGGTCTTGCCCGAGAGGGGCGCGCCCTCCAGCAGCCAGAGGCCGTCGGGGGCCGGGACCGGACCCTCGAGGATCATGCCGGCGCGGCCTGCAGGGAGGCCACCAGGAGGTCGCGGTCCGCCCAGCGCGTGAGGCCCGAGAGCTGGCTGCCATGGCCGCACTCCGCCAGGGGCGCGCCGAGGGCCTGCAGGCGCTGGACCACCTGGAGCCAGTCCACGGGCAGGGCCACGGAGGCCAGGCCCTCGTCCCAGGCGGCGGCGCCCTCCCGGATCAGCCGGCCGTCGAAGTGCGAGATCAGCGGGAAGGCCGGGGGGGCCGGGATCACCGCCGACAGCCGGCGCGCCAGGGCCGGCAGGAGGGGCGCCATGTGGGGTCCGTGGAGCGGGTGCCGCACCGGCAGCAGCCCCGCCTTCAGGGCCGTGGGCTGGAAGTGGGCCACCAGGGTCTCCAGGGAGCCCACGGGGCCGGAGACGGTGAACTGGGCCTTCCCGTTCCGGTTCGAGAGCACCAGATCCGGATGGCTGGCCAGGGCCTCGCGGAGATCCGATTCCGGCACGCCGATGAGGTAGGCCATGCCCATGGTCCCGGCTCCGAAGGCGGCCTCGCTGAGATCCTCCACGGCGGTGATGAGGTCCAGGGCCGCCGCCAGGGGCACCACCTCCGCGGCCACCAGGGCGGAGTAGAAGCCCATGCTGTGGCCCGTGGCCGCCACGGGGAGGCGCATCCCCAGGGCGCGGCGCGTCCGGTAGATTCCCACGGAATGGGCCAACACGGCGTAGGGCGCGCAGCGCTGGGCCCGCAGGGCCTCCAGGGGCCCCTCCGCCATGAGCCGCCGCAGGGGCGCGCCCGTGCGAGCCTCCGCCACCTCCAGCGCCTCCCGCCAGGGCCCGTGGGCCTCCCAGCCCGCACCCATGCCCACGGCCTCCGTGCCCTGGCCGGGGAAGAGGAGCGTGCAGGCGGGCTGGTCCATGGGAGAGAGCATAAATCGGGTTCATTCCCGACTTCATGAAAAGCAGGAACACAGAGGACACAGAGGAGGACACAGAGAAAGACCGGGCGACATCGGCGAAGTCTGCGTCAACCGGAGGTGGACCGACGCTTTCCTCTGCGTCCTCTGCGGTTCTCTGCGCCCTCTGCGTTCCAGCTTCTTGACGACCGGAGATGGCTGCGGCGCGGGGCGGGCCGATGGCGTACTGTGTCCCCATGACCGCCCCCCTCCCCTGGCAGCAGGTGCCCTGGCACCTCCGCCGCTCCTACTGGGAGCTGGAGGAGGCCGAGCGCGCCGAGGTGCGGGGCGCCCTGGAGGCGGAGGCCGCGGACTGCGCCCGCCGGGCCGAGGCGGCCCTGGACGACTACGCCGCCCTGCCCGACAGCCTGAACGGGCAGGTGCTGAACGCGGACGTGCTGGCCACCCTGCTCCCCACCCTGCGGCGCAATCCCACCCAGGGCTACGAGGCCCTGGAGGATCCCGGCGGCCGGGCGGCCGTCCACCTCCACGCCCTGGGCAAGCGCCTGCGGGACCGCATCCTCGCCACGGCCCTGGGCCATCCCGTGCTCATCCTCATGGGCGGCCAGGCCACCAGCAAGACCACGGGTGCCGCGGCCCTGGGCTGGTCCTTCGGGGCCGTCTTCGACGCGCCCCATACGGATCCGGACGGCCTCGCCTTCCTGCTGGGCCGGATCCGCCGCACCCCCAGCGAGATCCACCTGGCCTACGCGGACCGCGATCCCGCCGGCGCCGTGAAGGCCATGCTGGAGCGTTCCGAGCGCGAGGGCCGCTACGTGCCCCTGGACCGCATGGCCCGCACCCACGCCCGGGCCCCCCGCACCTTCCTGGCCCAGGTGCCCGAGGCGGCGCGGGGCCTCCGGCTCTACTACATCCGGGTGGACGAGGGTACCTCCGGCAGCCTGGCCATGGACCAGGAGGCCGTGGCCCAGGTCCGGGCCCGGCCCGAGCTGCCCGAATCCG
This sequence comes from Acidobacteriota bacterium, assembly GCA_021778785.1. GTDB lineage: Bacteria > Acidobacteriota > Holophagae > Holophagales > Holophagaceae > Geothrix. The sequence goes on along the minus strand of JAJYBX010000046.1, from coordinate 168 downwards.
GGGTTGCCTACCAGCTCCAGACCGCTTACCTTTCACTGCTAAGGAACCCACTCCATGACCCCGACACCTGGTATCCGCGGGATGTTCTCGCCGGACTCAACCGAACCCTCGACCCCTGGCGCCGACTCGAAGCCCACCATCTCCTTTGCCGACGTGTCGAGGCTATGG
>JAJYBX010000045.1 GCA_021778785.1 Acidobacteriota bacterium | reverse complement strand
GGGGAAGACCAGCCCCCGGCGCCCGCCCCCGCGGCCAGGCCGGGCGTGGAGGCGCTCACCCTGTCGGACCTGCCTTCGGTGACGGACCTCCTGGACATGGAGGCCCCCCGGACCGCCCCTGCCGCCGGCCTGCCGCCCGGGCCCCTGGCGGACGAGGATGACGACGACAGCTTCTACATCGAGCCTCCGACGCTTCCCGAACCGCCCGAGGCGGCCCAGGCGGAGGAGGCCCTCCCGGAGGTCGCGGCGGCCCTCGAGACCCGTGAATTGCCGACCCTGGACGAAGTGCCCGCGCTGGAGGAACCCCCCGTGGAACCCTCGGAGGAGATCCCGGCCGAGTTGCCCGCCGCGGCGATGGCGCCCATCCCCCCTCTGGAACCCGCGGCGACGGAGGCGAAACCCACCGCCCGCGCCAAGGCCGATCCCCTGGCCGCCCTGGCCGCCCTGGAGCTGGGGACCCGGAAACCGGCCCCGAAGGCGAAGTCGCCGGACCACAAGGACGCCATCAACTCGCTCCTCGGGGAACTCACCCTCGTGGGCCGGTCGGGCGCGCCCTCCGTGCTGCGGCTGGAAGTGCCCGCGGAGCTGGAGGGCCAGGAGCTGGAGGTGGTGGTGCAGCTCCGCGCCCAGGGCCAGACGGTGGCCGAGGGCCAGATCCACCGTCCCGCGCCGGCGAAGGGCGCCACCGCCAAGCTCACCGTCGAGCTGAAGCGGTCCTGACGTGCGCCGGACCATCCTGGCCGTCGTGCTGGCCCTGCCGTGTTCCGCCGCGCTGCCCGCGTGGTGGCGGGAGCTGCCCCGGAAGCCGGCCCTGTCGGCCCGGTTCACCCAGGAGAGCGACAGCGCGGTCTTCGGCAAGCTCCACCAGACGGGGACCCTGCTCCTGGCCCGGGGCGGACGGCTGCGCGTGGACTACGCGTCCGGGCTGCGGGTGCTGGCCGACGGGCGGCAGCTCGTGCAGTACGACCCCGACACCCGCACGGCCCAGCGGATGGAGCTGGCGCAGGCCGTGCGGGACTTCCCCCTCCTGGGCCTCCTGCTGGAGCCGGCCCGGGTGGAGGCCCTCTTCCGCGTCGAGCCTCTGGCTGGAGACGCGGTCCGCCTGGTTCCCCGTGGGCCGGACCTGCCCGAGGTTCGAGTGGAGGGCCGGAACGGGCTGCTCAAGGCCCTGGCCTGGACGGATCCCACCGGGGCCCGGCAACGGCTGGAGCTGCTCGATCCGCGGGTGCCACCCCGGCCCGCGCCGGAGACCTTCCGGTTCGATCCCCCGAAGGGCACCCGCTGGGCTTCCGCGGAGCGCTGAGGCGCCGCTACTCCGACCGCGTGAAGGCGTCGTGGATTTCGGGCTGGGGGAAGCGGACCCGCAGCCAGGCATCCAGCTCGGCGACGGTGTCGAAGATGTGGTCGGCGCCGGTCCGGGCCAACTCCTCCCGGCTGCCGTAGCCCCAGGTGACGCCGATGGCCTCCAGGCCGTGGGCCCGGGCGCCCTCCATGTCCACGCCCCGGTCGCCGATGAAGACGCCCCCGGGCCAGATGGTGCCCTGCCGGGCCAGGCCCGCCAGCACCTCGGTCTTGGGCTGCCACTTCCCCTTCAGGGTGCTGCCGAAGATGTCGTCGAAGATGAGGTTCAGGTCGAACTGGTACGAGATGCGCCGGGCGAAGAGGCTGGGCTTGGCGGACACGATGTAGATGCGGTGGCCCTGCCGTTTGAGCCGGTGGAGCAGGTGGAACACACCGGGGTACAGCTCATGCTCGAAGACGCCGTCCTCCCGGTAGCGCTCCCAGTAGAAGTCCACGGCTGCCTCCAGGCGCTTCGGATCTTCCAGCCCCTCCAGGGTGGCCAGGGATTCCCGAATGCCGAAGCCGATCCAGTCGCGGACCGTGGCCTCCGGCGGCATCGGCAGGCCGAAGGCCTCGCAGGTCCTGCGCAGGCAGTTCTGGACGCCGAGCAGCGGATCCACCAGGGTGCCGTCCAGGTCGAAGCAGACGAGGCCCGGCGCCTCGGTGTTCCGTGGCATGGAGGGCCTACTTCTTCTGTTTGCCGAAGGCCTCGATGGACTTCCGGATGAAGGCCTGGGCCTCGTCCTTGCCGCCCCAGCCGTCGCTCTCCACGGTCTTCCGCTCGAGATCCTTGTAGGTGAGGAAGAAGTGCTCCACCTCCAGGAGGAAGTGGGGCGGGAGGTCCCGCCGGGAGGTGACATGGGCGTAGGTGGGATCGTCCGTGGCCACGGCGAGGACCTTCGAGTCGGGCCCGTTCTCGTCGCGCATGCGCAGCAGGCCGATGGGCCGGCTCCGGATCACCACGCCGGGGTAGGTGGCGCCGTTGATCAGGATGAGGATGTCAGCCGGGTCGCCGTCCTCGGCCAGCGTGCCGGGGATGAAGCCGTACTCCGCCGGGTAGTGGAAGGGGGAGAAGAGCACCCTGTCCACATGCACGAGGCCCGTGTGGTGGTCGATCTCGTACTTGATCCTCGAGCCGGTGGGGATCTCGACGATGGCGTTGACCACTTCGGGAGCCTGCTTGCCGGGGTTGAGGTGCACGAGGGACATGGAGGCTCCGCGAATCCTCCATTTTTGCACGACTTGTGACCTGCGTCACGCCGGAAGGGCGGCGTCGAGCCTGAGGTGGACCGTCGTACCACGTCCCTCCTGGCTTTCCAGGAAGAGGAGACCGCCGTGGGCCACCATGATGCGGTGGCAGACCGCCAGCCCCAGCCCGGTGCCGCCGCCGAAGGTGCTGAAGAAGGGATCAAAGACCCGGGACAGGGCCCCGGCGGGGATGCCGCAGCCGTTGTCGGCCAGGGTGAGGTGCCAGCAGCGGCGGCCCCCCACCTCCTCCTCGGCGGCGGTGAGCACCACCCGGGGCCCCGGCACCTCCTCCAGGGCCCGGTTGGCGTTCTGGATGAGGTTCTGGGCCACCTGGCGCAGCAGGTCGGGGTCGCCCTCCCAGGCCGCCGCGGCGGGAATGCGGTTCTCCCAGGGCACGCTCTCGGCCAGGGTGGCGGAGCGCAGCGCATCCTCCCAGAAGGGGTGGAGCGGAATGGTCTCGCGCCGGGGATGGAGGTCCCGGCTGAAGGAGAGGGTGTTGCCCACCAGCCGGTTCAGCCGCCCCACGCCCTCCTGCATCTTGCGGGCGAGTTCCAGGGGACCCTCCTGGTCCGCCAGATCCTCCACGAGCATGCCGGAGAAGAGCGCGAGGCTCCCGAGCGGGTTCCGGATCTCATGGGCCAGCTCCGCGGCCATGCGGCCCATGGCGGCCAGCCGGTCCTCGCGGGTCTCCTGCTGGGCCCTGAACACTGCCTCGGTGACATCCCGGAGAGTGACGATGGTGCCGCCGCGGGGGACCGGGCGGCGCTCCTCCTCGAAGATCAGCTCCCGGCCGGCGGCGGACTGGAAGCGCCGGAGCCCCGCGGGGCTGCCGGATTCCCATGGGGCCGGCCCTTCCAGGAAGCTGCCCTCCAGGCCCTCGGGGCGGTTGGTGAAGCGGAGCGAGCCGTCCTCGCCCAGCACCCAGATGGCGAAGGGGACGGCCTCCAGCACGGTCTGCAGCTCCCCCTGGAGCTGGCCCAGCTGGCCCTGGAGCGCCTCGTAGCGGGTCTGGAGCTGCTGGGAGGCCGCGGTGAAGGCCTCGAAGGCCTCCATCAGCTCGCGGGGATCGGGATGGGCGCCGGGGAGGGTCACGGGGCCGCCATCCGATGCAGCGCGTCCCGGTCCTCGCCCTTGGGCTCGGCTCCGAGGATCTTCTGCAGCTGCTCCCTGGCCTCGGGGGTCGCCACGGCGGCCAGGGCCCGGGCGGCGGCCAGCCGCACGGCCAGGGGTTCTGCGCCGCCGAAGAAGCCCTTGCGGCGGAGGAGCTCGACGAGGGCCGGGACGGATTTCGGGGAGGCGATGTGGGCCAGGGCGTCCAGTACCTGGAGACGGGCGCGCTCGGGGGTCCGCTTGTCCTGGACCATCTCCGAGAGCGGAGCCAGGGAGGCCTCCGAGCGCATCTGCCCCAGGACGAAGAGGATCTCCTGCAGCGTCTCGGCGTCGGTGTCCTTCAGGCGGGGCAGCAGGTGGGGTTCGGCGGCCGGGCCGCCGAGCTTCCAGAGGGCCCGCACCGCCGTGCGCCGGACGCGGGGCTCAGGATGCCTCAGCAGGGGCACGATGGGCGGCATGCAGCTGGCATCGCCCAGGTCGCCCAGCAGGGTGAGGGCGTTGCGGATGAGATACCACGCCGGGGCGCCCAGGGCCTCCAGGAGCGGGGGCAGGGCCTCTGCGCCCAGGCTGCGGATGGCTTCCACCAGACGGCCGCGCCGGGTGCGGTCCTGCTCGCTGCCCAGCCGGCCGATGAGGTGCTGGGCCATGGGCGCGCCCACGGCCTCGAGGTAGGGGAGGATCTCCCGGGCCAGCAGATCCTTCTCCCGGGTCAGGACCTGTGCGGTGGCGGCCTCCAGCAGGGCGGGGCGGGCCAGGCTGGCCTTCAGCGTCCCCAGGGCCTCGACGCGCCAGGCGGGCTGTTCCCCCTGGAACTCGCAGAGCCCCTGGAGCTCCGAGAGGTCGGTCAGGACGAGGGCCAGGTCGCCCCGCTGCACCAGGGCCGCCAGCAGGGCCTCCAGGGCCTCGACGTTCCAGCGGTGGACGGGGGGATCCGCCTCCCAGGCGAAGTGGGCCCTCAGGGCTTCGGCCAGGGGGCCCTCGATGTCGAAGGGAAGGCCGGGATCCGCGGCCCAGCGGGCGATGCCGGCCAGGGTCTGGATGGCCTTCAGGCGCAGCTCCACCAGCTCGGAGCGGAGCACCTCCAGGAGGATGTCCTGCACACGGATGAATTCGTCGAAGCGGCGGAGGTCCAGCAACTCCCGCAGGAAGGCCAGGCGCTGTTCGTGGCTGAGCTCGAAGAGATGGCCCTCCTCCAGCACTTTCAGGAGCCGGGCCTCCAGGCTGAGGTGCTCCCAGTCGAGGTGCCGGAGCAGGTTCTCCACCTGGGAGGCGTCCTGGCCCATGGACCGGAGGTGGACGGCCAGGGCCCGCACCAGGGCCTCGCGGTCGGGCAGGGGGCGCAGGATCTCCTGCAGGGGCCCCCGGAGCTGGGTCCAGGTGGCGCCCTTCCCGAGCAGGGAGCTGGTGGCCACGGCCAGCATCTCGCCCGCCAGGGCCCGCACGCCGAGGGCCAGACCCTGGGGGTGGGCGGGCAGGGTGGTCATGCCCGCGAGCAGGCCGAGCTGCCGTTCAGGCGAGAGGCTCATGAGCACCTGGCGCAGGGTCGCGAGCTGGATCGGCGTGGGCATCCCGTCGCCCAGGCCCAGCTGGTAACCCAGCGGGCCCAGGCCGCTCAGATCCGCGGGGAGGAAGGCCTGCAGACCGCCGGCCCCGCCGCTTCCGGCTGGGGGGTCCCCGGCGGCACCCAGGGCGGCCAGCAGGGCCTCGCGGATGACCTTCACCAGGCTGTCGGGCGAGGGGGTGGGGGCGGGGGGCGGCGGGGCGGCGTCGAAGGCCGGGGCGCGCTCCTCGCGTTCCGCCTCGCCGCCGTCGCCCTCGCGCACCTCTTCGTAGCGGGTCTGGGAGACCTTGATGTGCCGCACGCCCTCGGCGGCCAGCAGGGCCTCGAACCCGCCCTGCTCCTCGATCCGCTGGGGCTTGAGGATGAGAACCTGCAGGAAGGCCAGAAACTCCCCGGGGGTGACACCCCGCTCGAACCGGAACCCGTTCAGCCCCCGTTCGGAAACCTGCCGGATCAGCGCGGTGAGCTGGGGGGAGCGGACCTCCACCACCTGTCCGTCCACGAAGGCCCGGCCGGCGCTGGCCACGAACTGCATCCGCTCCTGACCGGCCAGGAGGGCGGTCAGCTGGGCGTGGGAGGCGGCCACGGCCTCCTGGGTGCGGGGGTGCGCCGCGGTGTACATCTGCAGCGACTTGATGGCCATGGCCATGCTCTGGGAGAGTTCGAGGAAGCCGCTCATGGGGGCGTCACCTCCGTGGGATCGGCCCACTCGCGGCGAAGCTGGGCGTAGTGGGCCTCCAGGAAGGCCAGGCGCCGCCGCCCCTCCTCCCGGGCAGGATCGGTGTTCAGGGACTCGACGATGCCCCGGGCCAGGGGAATCCACGCCTCGCCCCGCAGCAGGATCTCCGCCGTGGTGATGGGCTGGAAGGCACCGCTGATGCACCCGAAGTGGATCAAGCTGGCCGCGCCGATCTTGCTGAGCTTGTCGCAGTCCCAGAGGCAGGCAGTCTCCAGGGGTTCCAGGCGCTTCGTCAGCCGGAGCCCCACGTGCCGCTCGATGGCGTGCCGCACGGCGGGGATCTTGGCCTTGGGGAAGTCCGTGTCCGCCAGGATCTCCTCCACCTGGGCCGAGGCGTCCTGGGCGTGGGTGTCCTTCGAGCCCGGATCCCGGAGGCGCTTGGCCACGTCGTGCAGCCAGGCCGCGCACTCCACCACCTCCAGATCGGCGCCCGTGGCGGGGGCCAGCCACCGGGCCAGCAGCACGGCGGCGTAGGTGTGCTCGAAGCGGTAGTTGAAGATGGGCCGGTAGGCGCCATCCACCTCGTGCCCGATGCCCCACAGGCGGATGGCATCCGCATCGGAGAAGTCCCGGAGGGCCTTCTCGCAGGCGGGGCGCCAGGGGGCGGGGTGGCTCACCGGACCGCTTCCTGGTGGTCCCGCAGGGCCCTGGAGGTGGTCTGGATCTCCTCGAACATGGCCCGGTCGGTCCAGGGGGCACAGGCGGTTTCGAGCCGCCCCAGCAGCGGTTCCAGTCCCTTCGCCGGCGCCAGGCCCACGAGCCGCACGCCCTCGAGGGCCATGCGGGCCTCGATGGCCAGCACCTGCTCCAGGCCGTCCACGGCGCGGAGGAGCTTGCGGGCGGCGATGGGGCCCATGCTCACGTGATCCTCCTTGCCGGCGCTGGTGGGGATGGTGTCCACGCAGGCGGGCTGGGCCAGGCCCTTCAGTTCGGAGACCAGGGCCGCGCTGGTGACGTGGGCCATCATGAAGCCCGATTCCAGGCCGCCGTTGGACGTGAGGAAGGCGGGCAGGTCGCTGTAGGCGGGGTTCACGAGGCGCTCCTGGCGGCGCTCGGAGATGCTGGCGAGGTCCGCGGCGGCGATGGCCAGCACGTCGCAGGCGAAGGCCGGGTACTGGCCGTGGAAGTTGCCGCCGGAGCGGGATTCCTGCGTGTCCGTGAAGATCATCGGGTTGTCCGTGGCCGCGTTCAGCTCCCGCTCCAGGATGGCCCCGGCGAAGGCCAGGGCGTCCCGGGTGACGCCGTGGACCTGGGGGATGCAGCGGAGGCTGTAGGCGTCCTGCACCCGGTGGCAGTCGCGATGGCTCTCGGCGATGGCGCTGGTCTCGCCCAGGATCTCCCGCATGTGGCCCGCGGCGGCGACCTGGCCCGGATGGGGCCGGGCCGCGTGGATGCGCGGATCGAAGGCGGCGCGGGTGCCGCGCAGGGCCTCCAGGCTGAGGGCGGCGATCTCGTCGGAGAGCGGGACCAGCCGCTGCAGCCGGGCCACCGCAAGGTTGCCCAGGGCCGTGATGAGCTGGGTGCCGTTGATGAGGGCCAGGCCCTCCTTGGCCTGCAGCACCACGGGGGCCAGGCCGGCCCGCTCCAGGGCCTCGCCGCCTGGGATGGGGCCCGACGCGCCCCAGGCCAGGCCTTCGCCCACCAGGAGCAGGGCCATGTGGGCCAGGGGGGCCAGGTCACCGCTGGCGCCCACGCTGCCCTGGCTGGGCACGACCGGCACGATGTCCCGGTTGAGGCAGTCCGCCAGCAGGCGGATGGGCTCGGGCCGGATGCCGCTGTGGGCCTTCAGCAGGCAGTTGATGCGGGCGGCCATGAGGGCCCGGGTCTGGTCCTTCGGCAGCGGCTCGCCCACCCCGGCGGCGTGGCTGCGCACCAGGTTGAGCTGAAGCTGCTGGAGCTGGTCGGGGGGGATCACCACCGTGGCGAACTGGCCGAAGCCGGTGTTGATGCCATAGACCGTGCGGCCCTCCGCCACGATGCGGTCCACCACGGCGCGGTTCTCGGCCACCTTCGAGAGGGTCCCTTCGTCCAGCGAGACGCCCTCGCCGGCCGCGATGCGGGCCAGCAGGGGGGCGGTGAGGGACTGTCCGTCCAGGCGGATCATGCGGGCTCCTTGCGCGGCAGGGTGAAGGCCAGCAGCAGCGCCACGGCCATCATCCCTGCGGAGGCCAGGTAGGTGGCGTGGCCCCCCCACCGGGCGAAGATGAAGGTGCCGGCCAGGGGGCCCACGATGCGGCCCAGGCCGGTCATGGCGTTCATGGTGCCGAAGAGCCCTCCCTGGTCCTCCGCGGGCGTGAGGCGGCTGGCCAGGGCGGAGGTGGCCGTGGTGTTCATGCCGCTGCCCCAGGCCATGGGGATCAGGACGAGCAGGAAGGGCCACTTCCAGGGGGCGGTGGGCAGGAAGGGCAGGGACAGGGCCATCAGGAGCAGGCCCGTCCACAGGGCCGCGCGCTCGGGGATCCGCTTGGCGACCATGCGGACGAGGCCGCCCTGGTAGAGCACGATGAGGATGCCGATGTAGGCGAAGAGGTAGCCCACCTCGCGCTGGTGGAAGTCGAAGCGGGCGTGGGCCAGCAGGGCGAAGGTGCCCTCCATCATGGAGAAGCCGGCCATGGCGAGGAGGGCGATGGCCATGATCTGGGTCATGCCCGGCCGCTTCATGGCCTGGACCAGCGCATGGCCGCGGCTCTCCTCGGTCTTGGCCCGGCCCCGCACCTCGTCCGTGAGGGTCTCCGGCATCCAGAAGATCACCATGAGGGAGGCCAGCACGGACAGGCCGGCCGCGACGAAGAAGGGCAGGTGCCAGCCGTGGGTGGCCAGCATCCGCTGGCCCATGGCGCTGCCGCTGAGGAGGCCCGCCAGCGCGGGACCCAGCACGAAGCCGAGGCCGAAGGCGGCACCGATCATGCCCATGACCTTCGACCGCTCCTCCGGCTTCGAGCTGTCGGCCATGGCGGCCTGGGCCACGGAGATGTTGCCGCCCGTGATGCCATCCAGGACGCGGGCCGCCAGCACCCACTCGAAGCGGCTGGTGAGGGCCAGCATCACATAGCCCACGGCGGTGCCGATCAGGCTGATCCAGAGCACCGGCTTGCGGCCCACCAGGTCGGAGACGCGGCCCAGGATGGGGGTGGCGATGAACTGCATGAGGCTGAAGGCCAGGAAGGCCACGCCCGCCCAGAAGGCCCCGGGGGTGGTGCCGGCCCCGCCGAGTCCGAGGAAGCGATCCACATGGGCCATCCAGGGGCTGGGGTGATCCGCGATGGCCTTGGCGTAGAGGGGGAGGATCGGAATGACGATGCCGAACCCCAGCAGGTCCATGAACACCGTGAAGAAGATCGCGAGACGGGCCCGGTGGGATTCAGTCATGCG
>JAJYBX010000044.1 GCA_021778785.1 Acidobacteriota bacterium | reverse complement strand
CTGGGTGGGGATGTCCAGGGGATCGGCCATGGCCAGCCAGAGCACGCCCTCCCGCTCCTGCACGGGCACGAAGTGGTGCTTGAGCATCAGGTCCAGGGGCAGGGCCTGGAACAGGGCGAAGTCCACCGGCTCGCGCGTCAGGTCCAGCGTGGGGTAGAGCTCCCGTGCGGGCCGGAATTCGGTGAGGGTCGAGTCGCCGGGCTCGACGGGTTCCGCTGGAAGCTGCGCAGGCTGGGGGGACGGGGACATGGAAGCATCCTAGCGGAGAAAGCGGGCAGGCGCCTGGGGTGGTCATGGATCACAATCGACCGCCCGGTCAGGTCTGAAACATTGACCCTTCCGTGACACAGACGGCACAATCGTCCTGCTCGGGAGGGCCCATGCGTGGGTATGCGCCAATTCTGCTTCTGGTTCTGATCGCCGCCTTCCTGCCGGTGCTGGTCTGGACCCTTTCCCGGCTGCTCCGGCCGAGGTTCCCCAACGCTACGAAATACTCGGCTTACGAGTGCGGCATCACGGCCACCTCCGAGGCCCGGGAGAAGTTCAGCGTCCGCTACTACCTGGTGGCCGTCATGTTCCTGGTCTTCGACGTGGAGACGGTCTTCCTGATGCCCTGGGCCATCCAGATGAAGGAACTGGCCGTCTTCGGAATCATCGAGATGGGGATCTTCCTGTTCCTCCTGCTGTTCGGCTACGGCTACATCTGGTCCAAGGGAGCCCTGACATGGGAGTAAATCAACCGACCGCCCTGGAGCATGTGCTCATCACCACCAAGGTGGAGAAGGTCATCAACTGGGCCCGGGCCTCGAGTGTGTGGCCCATGACCTTCGGCCTGGCCTGCTGCGCCATCGAGATGATGGCCGCCGGCGCCAGCCGCTTCGACTTCGACCGTTTCGGCGCCGGCATCTTCCGCGCCACCCCGCGCCAGAGCGACCTGATGATCGTGGCCGGGACCGTCACCTACAAGATGGCCCCCATCATCAAGCGGCTCTATGACCAGATGCCCGAGCCCAAGTGGGTGATCGCCATGGGCTCCTGCGCCACCGCCGGCGGGCCCTTCGACTCGTACCACACCATCCAGGGCGTGGACAAGGTCGTGCCCGTGGACATCTACATCCCGGGCTGCCCGCCCCGCCCTGAGAGCCTCATCTACGGGTTCCTCAAGCTGCAGGACAAGATCATGACCAGCAGCCTGGCGGACCGGTACAAGGAGATCTTCGAGGAGGTCGGCTGATGTCGGAACCGATCGAACCCCAGACCCCGGCCGAGCCCGAGGTCCCCACCGGCCCCTATGTCTACGACTACGCCGCCTCCCCGCAGCGCCAGGTGGTCTTGCCCAAGACCGTCCCCCTGCCGAGCCTGAAGACCTACCGGGCCGAGGTGGTGGCCCAGCAGGCCGCGGACGAGGCCAAGTGGCAGAAGATGCAGGCGGACTACGAGACTGCCAAGGCGAAGGCCGAGGCCGAGGGCAAGGAGGCTCCCAAGCCCCCGGTGAAGCCCGTGCCGCGGAAGGACGACAACGACATGAAGACCCCCTGGCCCCAGGAGGCCAAGGCTCCCGATCTGCTGCGCCTCCAGGAGCTGCTGGGAGACAAGGTCGAGGAGGTCTTCGAGCAGGCCGGGGAACTGACCTGCCAGGTGCGCAAGGAGGCCCTGCACGAGGCCCTCCGTCTCTGCCGCGACGACGCCTCGCTCAAGTACGAGATGCTGGCGGACCAGACCGGCACGCACTATCCCGCCGCCAAGGACTTCGCCTTCTCCCTGGTCTATCAGCTGACCAGCATCAGCCGGCGCAAGCGCCTGCGGGTGCGGATCCTGGTGCCGGAGGGCTTCGAGCCCGAGAGCGCCTGCTCCCTCTACCCCGGCGCGAACTGGATGGAGCGCGAGACCTACGACATGCTGGGCATCCGCTTCAAGGACCACCCGGACATGACCCGCATCCTCTGCCCGGAGGACTGGGAGGGCTACCCGCTGCGGAAGGAGTATCCGACCGTGGGCTGGGGTCAGCGCGACATCGACCTCCGGGAGGACCGGGGTGGCGTGCTGATGCGCATCGCCATGGAGAAGGCCGGCCAGATGGGCATCAACCTGAAGCAACCCCAGGCGGACTAGGAGCGGACGGTGTTCAAGAACGAGGAAATGGAGATCAACCTCGGGCCCCAGCACCCCTCCACCCACGGTGTGCTCCGGGTGAAGCTGCGGCTCGACGGCGAGACGGTGGTGAAGTGCACGCCGATCATCGGCTACCTGCACCGCGGCGTGGAGAAGATCTGCGAGAACAAGACCTTCTTCCAGGGCCAGGTGTGGACCGACCGCATGGACTACGTGGCGGCGATCAGCAACAACCTGGGCTGGGCCGAGGGCGTCGAGAAGCTCTTCGGCATCGAGGTCCCCCGGCGGGCGCGGTACATCCGGACCATGCTCACCGAGATGAACCGGCTGGCCTCCCACCTGCTCTGGCTGGCGACGCACGCCCTGGACATCGGGGCCATGACGGTCTTCCTCTACACCTTCCGGGAGCGGGAGTACCTGCTCGATCTCTTCGAGGCCTTCTGCGGGGCGCGCCTCACGACCACGGCCTTCCGCATCGGCGGCCTCCGCGAGGACCTGCCCCCCGGCTTCATCAAGCAGGCCCAGGCCTTCCAGGACATCTTCCTGGACTGCATGGAGGAGTACGAGACGCTCCTCTCCGAGAACCGCATCTGGAAGAAGCGCACCGTCGGCGTGGCGAAGATCAACGCCGAGGACTGCATCGCCCTGGGCATCACCGGCCCCGTCCTCCGCGCCGCCGGCGTGCCCTACGACATCCGCAAGGCCTTCCCCAGCGCCGCCTACGCAGAGATGGACTTCGAGATCCCCACCCGGCCCGAGGCCGACACCTACGCCCGGTACCTGGTGCGGCTCGCCGAGATGCGCCAGAGCCACCGCATCATCCAGCAGTGCATCGACGGCCTGCCCGAGGGCCCCGTGATGGCCAAGATCCCCAAGATCCTCAAGTCCGAGGTCAACGAGGTCTACCACTCCATCGAGGCCCCCAAGGGCGAGCTGGGCTACTACTTCGTGGGCGAGAAGGGTGGGACCACGCCCTACCGCATGCATGTCCGGGCCCCCAGCTTCGTGAACATGCAGGCCCTGTCCAAGATGGTCGAAGGCCGGCTCCTGGCCGACGTGATTGCCGCCATCGGCACCCTCGATGTGGTGCTGGGCGAGATTGACCGCTGAGGATTCCCTCCATGCCGACGATGACCCTGACACAAACCCTGGTGATGGGCCTGATCCAGATCGTGGCCGTGCTGGTCCTGATCTTCGTGATGGTGCCCCTTCTCACCTTCGCCGAGCGCAAGGTGATCGGCTACGTCCAGGTCCGCCTGGGCGCCACCCGCACGGCCGGCGGCCACCGCGGCCTCACCGGCGCGCTCAACCGCGGGATGTGGGCCATGGGCAAGGTGCCCGTCCTCTCCATCCTCCGCGGCCTGCCGGTCTTCATCGCCGACATCCTGAAGCTGATCCTCAAGGAGGACATCATCCCCGAGAAGGCGGACCGGGCCGTGTTCACGCTGGCGCCCATCCTCTCCGTGATGGCCGCCTTCGGCGTGTTCTCGGCCATCGCCTTCTATCCGGGCGTCCTCTTCACCTTCCCCGCGGGCTTCCCCATCGTGGGCGGGCTGCCCTTCATGGGCTTCATCTCCGACGTCAACGTCAGCCTGCTCTACATCATCGGGCTGGCCTCCGTGGGTGTGTACGGCATCGTGCTGGGCGCCTGGGCCTCGAATTCCAAATACCCCCTGCTCGGAGGCCTGCGCTCCGCGGCGCAGATCGTGAGCTACGAGGTGCCGCTCACCCTCAGCCTGCTGGTGCCGGTGGTGCTGTCCGGCTCGCTCAACTTCCGCGAGATGTCGCTCCGCCTGGGCACGGGCGAGGGGATGAGCTGGCTGGCGACCTTCCCGCTCATGGCGGGCTTCCTGATCTACACCACCTGCGGCTTCGCGGAGACCAACCGGACGCCCTTCGACCTCCCCGAGGCCGAGAACGAGCTGGTGGCGGGCTTCCACACCGAGTACTCGGGCATGAAGTTCGGGTTCTTCTACCTGGCCGAGTACACCAACATGATCGTGGTCTCCACCTTCGCCAGCGGCTTCTTCCTGGGCGGCTACCACTTCCTGCCCTTCGGGCTCCAGCGGTTCATCCCCGCCACGGTGCCCTTCTTCGGGCAGCCGAGCCTGATCTTCTTCTTCGGGAAGGTCTTCTTCATCCTCTTCACCTACCTGTGGGTGCGGGCCACGCTGCCCCGCTACCGGTACGACCAGCTCATGGATGTGGGCTGGAAGTACCTCATCCCGCTCACCCTGGTGAACCTGTTCGTCGCGGCCATGATCCGCTTCGCCTACTGAGGGAGGATCCGTGCGCCTGCTCAAGACCCTGATCCCCTCCGACATCGCGGCCGGCCTTGCGCTCACCGGCAAGTACTTCGGCAAGGTCTTCCTGTCCGCGAACCGCAAGAAGGTCCGCGCCCACCTGAAGCACTTCACGCAGGAGTACCCGGAGATCCCGGTGCGCCTGGCGCCCCGCTACCGCGGGCGGCTCACCCTGCTGAAGGACGAGCAGGGCGAGATCAAGTGCGTGTGCTGCCTCGCCTGCGAGAAGATCTGCCCCACCGAGGTCATCACCATCGAGAAGGGCAAGAAGGAGGGGCGCAAGATGCCCTTCCCGGTCCGCTACGACTTCGAGATGGAGCGCTGCATCTTCTGCGAGTTCTGCGTGGAGAGCTGCGGCTTCGATTCCATCATCCTGAACCACCAGTTCGAGCTCGCCACCTACAACCGCGAGGACTTCTCCCTCGGCATGGAGGGCGACGGCCAGAACATGTTCGTCCCCTCGCCGGTGGGCAAGTACAGCGTGGCTGAGGACTGAACCGCCCCATCACGGACTCGAAGGACACCCCATGGAACACCTACTCGAAACGCTCGGTCGCAACATGTTCGGGATCTTCGGGCTCCTGGCCCTGGCGGGAGCCGCGTTCATGGTGGCGGCCCGGAGCGCGGTCCACAGCGTCCTGGCCTTCCTCTTCACCATGCTCTGCGTGGCCGGCTGCTTCCTCTCCCTGGAAGCGGAGTTCCTGGGCGTGGCGCAGATCCTCGTCTACGCCGGCGGCATCGTCGTGCTCTTCCTGTTCGTCGTGATGCTGGTCGAGATCAGCAAGTTCAAGCAGAAGGCGAAGCTGGAGGTCTTCCAGACCCAGTCCCGCGTGGCCATCGTGGCGGTGCTCGCGGGCGTGGCGGCCTTCGCGGGGGTGTTCCGGAATGCCATCTTCGGCCCGACCTCGCCTGAAGCGCTGGTCCTCCGGCCCGAGCTGGCCCGGGGGCTGGATGTGGCCAAGGAGAACGCCCAGGCTGTCAGCCGCGGCCTCTTCGCGGACTACCTGCTGCCCTTCGAGATCCTGAGCGTGATCCTCCTCGTCGCCCTGGTGGGCGCCGTGGTCCTGGCGAAGTCGGAGAGGGTGTGATGGTCAGCCTGAACTCGGTCCTCCTCATCTCCTTCGCCCTGTTCTCCATCGGGGTGGCCGGCGTGCTCATCCGCCGGAACGCCCTGGTGATCCTCATGTGCGTGGAGCTGATGCTCAACGCCGCCAACCTGAACTTCATCGCCTTCGCCCGCCACAGCGGTTCCGCTTCCGGGCAGGCCTTCGCGCTGCTGGTGATGGGCTTCGCGGCTGCCGAGGTGGCCGTGGGCCTCGCCCTGGTGGTGGCCCTCTACCGCAGGCGGGACACCGTCCAGGTGGACGACATCAACCTGCTGAAGGGATGACGACCATGAGCCTCGCCATGATCACGGAGCCATCCGCCATGACCGCCGCGTCCCATGCGGGCAGCCTCCTCTGGCTGATCCCCTTTCTGCCCTTCTTCGGGTTCCTCATCAACGGCCTCTCCGGCCGGCGGCTGAAGAACACCAAGGTGGTGGACTTCATCGCCCTGGGCAGCGTGGGCCTGGCCTTCGTCCTCACCCTGGTCCACTTCGGGCAGCTCATCGGACTGCCCGCCGAGGAACGCTCCATCCACCAGACCCTCTGGACCTGGTTCGACGCGGGCGGCGCCCGTGTCCTGGGGGGCCTCAGCACCTACAAGATCGCGTGGGCCTACAAGTTCGACGTGCTCAGCGGCTGCATGGCCCTGCTGGTGACCGGCGCGGGCTTCCTCATCCACCTCTTCAGCACCGGCTACATGGCGGAAGAGCGCAATGACGGCCGCTACTACCGGTTCATGGCCTACATGAACCTCTTCGTGTTCAGCATGCTCAACCTGGTCCTGGGCGCCAACATCATGATGATGTTCCTGGGCTGGGAGGGCGTGGGCCTCTGCTCCTACCTGCTCATCGGCTTCTACTTCGACAAGGAGTTCGCCGCGGTCGCGGGCAAGAAGGCCTTCGTCACCAACCGCATCGGCGACTTCGGCTTCATGATCGGGTTCTTCCTGATCTTCATGGTCTTCGGAAGCCTGGACTACGACACGCTCATGGGCTCCGTGCGCGGCGTGATGGCCCTGCCGTCCATCACCCTCTTCGGCCACGCCGCCAGCCCCACCTGGTGGTTCAACCTCATCGGCTGCTGCCTCTTCGTGGGCGCCATGGGCAAGTCCGCCCAGATCCCCCTCTATGTCTGGCTGCCGGACGCCATGGCGGGCCCGACGCCCGTGAGCGCCCTCATCCACGCGGCGACCATGGTGACCAGCGGCCTCTACATGATCACCCGCCTGAACTTCATCTACATCAACGCCCCCGTGGCGCTGGAAGTGGTGCTGGCCTTCGGCTCCCTCACGGCCTTCGTGGCCGCGACCATGGGCCTGGCCCAGTACGACATCAAGAAGGTGCTGGCTTACTCGACGGTGAGCCAGTTGGGCTTCATGTTCATGGGCATGGGCGCCGGGGCCTTCGCGGCCGGCATGTTCCATGTCTTCACCCACGCCTTCTTCAAGGCCAGCCTCTTCCTCGGCTCCGGCGCGGTGATCGCGGCCTGCCACCACGAGCAGGACATGCGGAACATGGGCGGTCTGCGCAAGCTCATGCCCATCACCTCGATGGCGATGATCCTCGCGACCTTCGCCATCGCCGGCATCTTCCCCTTCTCGGGTTTCTTCTCGAAGGACGAGATCCTGTGGAAGGTCTTCGAGGGCTGGTATCACCATGGGCTCTATGACGGTCCCACGCTGAACCTGGTGGCCTGGATCCTGGGAATGCTCGGCGCGTTCTGCACGGCCTTCTACATGACCCGCCTCATCGCCATGACCTTCTACGGCAACTACCGCGGAGCGGGGGACGATCCCTACGGCCTGACCGTGCAGTCCGAGGCGCACCACGCCCACGACGATCACGGCCACGGCGCCCATGGCCATGACGCGCACGCCCACGGAGAAAACCATGTCCACGAACTGGACAAGGCCCACGACCACCACGTGGATGATCCCGAGGACCACGACTTCGTCCCCGGCCACCACCCCCACGAGGTGACCTGGCGCATGTGGCTGCCGGTGTCCATCCTCGCGGGCCTGGCGGTGGTGGGCGGCTTCCTCAACTACCCCGAGAGCCTCCACCGCGTCCTGCCCATCGTGCCAGCGGAGCTTTTCACCAAGTGGATCGAGCCGCTCCTGTACCAGGTGGCGCCTGCCGCCCACGGCGAGCATGTTCCGCCCGCCATCGAGTACGGCCTGATGGCCTGGGCCACCCTCGTCTGGGCGCCCGGCGCCATGGTCCTGGCGTGGTGGATCTACAAGGTGGATCCCAGCTGGAGCCGCGCCAAGGCCTTCGTGGCGCGGTTCCCGAACCTCTACCGTTGGGTGAACGCCAAGTACTACGTGGACGAGTTCTACGAAGCCGCCCTCATCGGGCCCTGCAAGCGCCTCTCCGCCCAGCTCTGGAGCTTCGATACCTGGGTGGTGGATGGCATGGTGAATGGCGCCGCCCGCTTCACGGTGCTCTGGGCGGACAGCATGCACTGGGTCGACCAGAAGATCGTGGACGGCCTGGTGAATGGCGTGGCCTGGCTCATCCACCAGGTGAGCCTGGTGTTCCGGCGCCTCCAGAGCGGCCGGGTCCAGCACTACGCCTTCGTCATGTTCCTCGGCTTCCTCGTCTTCGCATTCTGGAAATTCCTGGTCTAGGCCCACGCCCTTCTGGTTGGAGTCCCCATGTTCACCGCAAACACGACACTGATGCTGGTGGCGACCTTCCTGCCCTTCCTGGGCGCGCTGGTCCTGCTCCTGGTGCCCAAGGGCCAGCGCAAGGTCTTCGAATACGGCTCCCTGGCCGTGATGATCGTCAGCTTCCTGCTGAGCCTGCCCTTCTGGTTCGGCTACGACCGCACCAGCGACGCGGTCCAGTGGTTCCACGCCTGGACCTGGATCCCGTCCATCGGGGTCAAGTTCGCCGTGGGCATGGACGGCATCAGCCTCCTGCTCTGGCTGCTGACCACCTTCATCGGGCCCATCGCCATCGCCTGCTCCTTCAGTTCCATCAACGAGCGGCACAAGGAGTACTACCTCTGGATGCTGGTGCTGCAGACGGCCATGCTCGGCGTCTTCATCACCCAGGACATGTTCCTCTTCTACCTGTTCTGGGAAGTGATGCTGGTGCCGATGTACTTCCTGATCGCCATCTGGGGCGGCCCCCAGAAGCTCTACGCCGCCATCAAGCTCTTCCTCTACACCCTGGCCGGCTCGGTGCTGATGCTGGTGGCCATCCTCGCCATCTACTTCCTGCAGCACAAGACCACCGGAACCTATGACTTCTCCCTGGCCAGCTTCCAGGCCATGGCCCCCGTGATCGCCCAGCAGACCAAGGCCTTCCAGTACCTGATGGCCCTGGCCTTCTTCATCGGCTTCGCCATCAAGGTGCCGATGTTCCCCTTCCACACCTGGCTGCCCGACGCCCACGTGCAGGCCCCCACGGCCGGTTCCGTGATCCTGGCCGCCATCCTCCTGAAGATGGGCACCTACGGCTTCGTCCGGTTCCTGCTCCCGATCCTCCCGGGCGCCACCAAGGACCTCATGCCCTGGTTCCTGGCCCTGACCCTCATCGGGATCATCTATGGCGCGCTGGTGGCCATGATCCAGAAGGACATGAAGAAGCTGGTGGCCTACTCCTCCGTCAGCCACCTGGGCATGTGCATGCTGGGCCTCTTCGCCCTCAATCCCTACGGCATCAAGGGCGGACTCTTCCAGATGCTCAACCACGGCATCTCCACCAGCGGGCTCTTCCTCGCGGTGGGCATCGTCTACGAGCGCCGGCACACCCGCATGATCGCGGATTTCGGCGGGCTGTCGAAGAGCATGCCGGTCTACGCCACGATCTTCATGATCATGACCATGAGCAGCCTGGGCCTGCCCCTCCTGAACGGGTTCATCGGCGAGGGCATC
>JAJYBX010000043.1 GCA_021778785.1 Acidobacteriota bacterium | reverse complement strand
TCGGCCACCTCGGCCTCTACCGGGATCACGATTCCCTCGTGCCCGTCCCGTACTACCGGAACTTCCCGCCCCTCCTCGAGGCCCGGCCCGTGTTCGTGCTCGACCCCATGCTCGCCACCGGCGGCAGTGCCTCGGAGGCCGTGCGCCAATTGAAGGGAGCCGGCGCCGCGAACCTGGCCCTGGTCGCCGTCCTCGCCGCACCCGAGGGCCTGCGGCGCCTCCAGGAGGATCACCCCGACCTGCGGATCATCGTGGGCGCCGTGGACCGCCAGCTCAACGAGAAGGGCTACATCCTGCCCGGCCTGGGCGATGCCGGCGACCGGTTGTTCGGCACGGCCTGATCAAACCCCTGCGGCGCGTCCTCAGCGCGCGCTGGCGCCGTAGCCCTTGAGGGCCCGCCCTCCCTGCGCCTGCTGCTCCAGCTCCAGCCGGACGGCGTCCCGCTGGGCTTCCACGGCCCGCCTGCGGCCCTCCACCTGCTCGGCAAGCCGATGTGCCCTCGCCACGAGCTCCTGCCATCCCGGGCCCTTCTCCGCCCCGGCCATGGCGGCCCTGAAGTCGCGATTCCAGGCCTCCAGGGCGGTCCCGTCCAGGGCAGACTCCGGATCGGCCAGCCAGGCCTCCATGGCCTGGATGGCGGCCCGCACGGCCCCGTCGCTCATCCCACCATGTCCCGGACCATGGGAGCCAGGCCCTCATGGCTCGCCAGCGGCTTCTGGTCCAGCTGCTCCCATGCCTGGCGGATCTCGCCCATCTGGCGGCCCACGCGCTCCAGGCGCGCCGCATCCCTGGCGGCACTGGCCGCAAGGATCTCGCGGGTCCACCAGTCGTGGACCTTCATCAGGTTGTCCACCAGCTCTCCGCCCTCCTCATGGTTCAGGCGGAGGGTCAGCTCCTCCACGATGGCCAGTACCCGGTTCGTGCAATGCGCCTTGGCCGCGATGTCCCGGCGCCCGACGGCCTGCGCTGCCTGCATGAGGAATCGCTGGCCCCCCTCGAGGAGGATCGCCATCAGCTGCTGGGGCGAAGCTCCGAGAACCCGCTGGGCGAGGTACTGGTCACTGGCCTTGGCATAGGATTGCATGGGCGTACTCCCGCTGTTCTTTTCGGCGAATTACCGTCGGACTCAAGTCCTAGCCCATATTCTGGAGACTCGACCCTGCGGCCTGGAGTTGCCCGACAATGGCCTCCATCTGCGCGAACTGGGCCTGGAGCACCACCTTCCTCTGGGCGAGGCGATCCTTGCCCCTCGTGATCTGCCCTGCGAGGCGACTGTTCTGATCGTTGACGCTCTGGATGATCTGGGGCAGCTGCCCGCTGACCGCGGCGGTCAGGTTGGTGACGAGATCCTGGACCGCCTGGCCCACGCCGCGGCTGAGGGTGAGGTTTCCGGAGCCCGTGCCCCCGACCGTCAGGATGAGGCCGTCCAGGGGCGTCCCGGCGGTGCCGACGAGGGTGCCCGAGTTCCCGCTGAGGGTGTAGTTCGTCCCGTTGACGGTGAAGGTTCCGGAGACGGCCCCATTGGGCACGTAGGAGGAGATATTGAAGGCCACGGCGCCCGTCGTGGTGTTGGCGCCGGCCCCGTAGAACTGGACTGCGGCGTTGTCCGAGGCTCCGGTGAAGGCGAAGACCTTCTTCACCGCGGCGGGATCCTTCGCCAGGGCCGCCTGGAAGGCGGTGGTGTCCAGGGTGAGGGTCCCGTCCTGGTTCACTTTCAGGCCCACACCGCCGGCGGAGGTGTAGGTCGACGTGAGCGGCAGCCCGCTGGGGACGCCCGTGATGGCGGTACGGACCTGGGTGATGAGCGAGCGGGCGATGCTGTCGCCGTAGAGGGCGCCACTCGGGACCGCCGCGGAATTGAAGCCGGACACCAGGGCGTTGAACTTGCTGACCACATCCTGCATGGCGCTGGTGATGGTCGCCGTGTCTGTGGCCACCGTCAGGGAGGTGCTCCCGACCTGGCCACCCTGTTTGAGGGTGAAGGTGACGCCCGAGACAGCATCCGACACCACGTTCGTCTTCCGGGTGAGCTGGATGCCGTTCAAGGTGAAGATCGCATCCTTGGCGACGTCCGCCGTGCCCGACTGGAGCCCGCCGGTGAGGGTGGTCGGGGCGGTGGTGCTGTCCACGGTCCCGGCCGAGATGCCAAGGGAGTTCACGGCCCCGCCGCTGGTGATGTCCGCCAACGTGACCACCCCGTTCGTGGTCCCCGTGCCGGTGCCGGTGGCCGTCAGCACCAGCTGGTAGGGATTCGCCCCCGTGCCCGTGTTGACGACGGTGGCCTGCACGCTGGCTCCCGAGGCGTTGATGGCATCGCGAAGCCCGTACAGGTTGTTACTGGTGCTCGCAAGATTCAGGGTCTTGATGACCCCGTCCGTCCCGCGGACGGCAAAACTCGCCGAAGTGCCGGAGAACACTGGTGTGGCCAGAGGATCCGCCACCGCCAGGTTCGTGGGTGTGCCCCCGGACATCGTGGAGGTGATGCGCCCCGCCGTGGCCACCTGGCTCACGTTGATGTCGTAATTGCCGACCGTGGCGCCGGAAGCCGTGGCGGTCACATAGGCATTGGTCGAGTCCGAACTCGTCACCGTTTGCGCGGTGAAGCTCGTGCCCGACAGGGTGCCCAGGCTGGTGGACAGGGCCGTGAGGTTGGACTGGATGGCCTGGAGGGCGGAGATCCGCTGGGTATTCTTCGCCTGCTGAGCCTGCATCCGCTGGACCGGTTGGCCCTCCTGCTGCAGGATGGCGTTCACCAGTGAATCCGTCTGCAAACCCGTGGAAAGGCCCTGGAAGCTGAGCGGGGATGACATGGGGACCTCCACACAAGGGAGAGAACTCTAGCCCTCCTTGTCCACCAGGACACCGGAGGCGGTCTTCGGATCAGCGAAATCCCGCAATTTGCGCGCCATGGCCAGGACTTCTTCCGAAGGCACTTGGCGGATCACCATTCGGGTGGCCGGGTCCACGACCTTGAAATAGAACTGGCCGCTGCCCTTGTCCACGCGGAACTGAAGCTCGGTCGGCAGCTGCTGGAAGTAGTCCTGCACGTCCTGGGCGGCGGCCCCCAGTGCCTGCTCGGGGGTCTTGCCGGGCGCAGAGAGACCCTTCCCGTCCGGACCCTTGAGATCGGAGGCCTGGATTTGGGAAGGGCGGGGGGATTCCGGGACCGACGGGAGCCGGTTCGCCGTCGCCTGGACGGCGGGGGCTGAAGGGGTCGGCGGAAGGCCCGGCGCCAAGCTCCCCAGGGGGTTTACTTGATCGGCCATGGCGGCGCTCCTCACCGAAGACATCCAGGGGAGGCAGACGATGCCGCCTCCCCCGGATGCTCAGTGTTTCAGCTACTGGAGGAGAGCCAGGATGGACTGGCCCGACTGGTTCGCCTTGCTCAGAGCACTGATGCCGCTCTGGTTCAGGATCTGGAACTTGGAGAGGCTCACCACCTCGTCCGCGACGTTGGCGTCGTGGATCTGGCTGTAGGCGGCCGTGAAGTTCTCGACCTGGATGCCCAGGGTGTCGGAGACGGCCGAGAGCTGCTGCTCGCTCGCCCCGATGGTGCCGCGCAGGGCGGACACGGAGGTGATCATGTCCGTGATCTTGGTCGCAGCCGAGGCAGCCCCGGTGACCGAGGTGAGCACGTCCGCAGAGGTCAGCGAATTGAACGTGGAGACGCCCACGGTTACGGTGCTGTAGCCGGCCACGGCCACGGCCAGGGTGGAACCGAACACCGAGGTGCCGTTGAACTTGGTGCTGGCCTCGATGTCGCCGATGGTCTTGATGATGTTCTGGAACTCGGCGTCCAGGGCGGTCCGGCCCACGGTGTCCACGGTGCCCGTCTGGGACTGCTGGGCCAGCTGGGCGGCGCGGGTGAGGAGGTTGGTCACGGTGTCCAGAACGCCGTCACCCACCTGAAGGTACGACACGGCGTCGTTGGCGTTGCGCTGGCCCTGGCCAGCCACCTTGATGTCCGCGTTCAGCTTGTTGCTGATGGCCAAGCCGGCGGCGTCGTCGGAGGCCTTGTTGATCCGGCTGCCCGTCGTGAGGCGCTGGATGGTCTGCTGCAGGCCCGTGTTGGTGATCCCGAGCTGGCGGCTGGCGCCCAGGGCGCCGATGTTATTGAGAATAGAAGCCATGGCATCCTCCATGATGCGTAGGGCAGCGTCCGTGCTGCCGGGTTTGGAAACGGGGGAACCCCGATCACGTTCCTTCTTCGGCCATCCCCTCCGGGACCTTTAATCTTTTTTTGATCCCTGTCCCCGACGCCCCCTAGGATGAACCCATGCCCACCCTGTCCCTGGCCATGATCGTGAAGAACGAGGAGAAGAACCTGGGCCATTGCCTGGCCTCGGTGAAGGGCCTCGTCGACGAGATGGTGGTCGTGGACACCGGATCCACGGACGGCACGGTGGCCCTGGCCGAGAGCTTCGGCGCCCGGATCGGCCACTTCCCCTGGACCGGGGACTTCGCCTCCGCCCGCAATGAGAGCCTTCGCCTCTGTACCGGGGACTGGGTGATCGTCCTGGACGCGGACGAGGCCGTGGATCCGCTGGACTACGGCAAGATCCGCGAGACCATCGCCCAGGACGGCCCCGTGGCCTTCAACCTCATCAGCCGGAACTACTCGGAGACGGCGGGGTCCGTGCTGCTGGACCAGGTGGTCATCCCCAACACCAGCGACTATGCCGAAGGCTCCAGCTTCCCCTTCTATGCCGACGCCCCGAACCTCCGGCTCTTCCGGCGCTTTCCCGATCTCCGCTACGAGGGCCGGGTGCACGAGGTCCTGGTCCCCTACTTCATCCGGCGCAACCTCCCCATGGGCGCCCTGGACGCCGTGATCCACCACTTCGGGAAGGTCGACTACGAGCGGGAGCGGCACAAACTGACCTTCTATCTGGAACTGGCGGAAAAGGACGCCGTGGCCCATCCCCTCAACGGGCAGTGCCAGTTCAACCTCATGCTGCAGGCCTACGCTGCCGGCCAGTGGAAGAAGGCCATCAATGCCGGGGTGGCCTTCACCCGGATCAGCCGGTGGGTTCCCCTGGTGGTCTACAACACGGTTGGCATGGGACACCAGCAGCTGGGCAAGCATCTCGACGCCATCTCCTGCTTCGAGACCGTGCTGCGCAATCAATCCGACCATGCCCTGGCGCTCAGCCGACTGGCCATCAGCCTCCAGGCCCTCGGGCGCTCCGATGAGGCGCGTGGCCATCTTGTCGGGGCCGTGAATGCGAATCCCCAGTTCGGTCAGGCCTACTTCGGCCTCTCGGACCTGGAAGAGAAATGCGGGCGGGTGGAGGAGGCCCGCGGCGCGCTTCTGGCCGGGCTCAAGGCCCTGCCCGACCACGAACGGATGCACCTCGCCCTGATCCAGCTGGATCTCCGCCATCAGCTGGAGGCCCAGGCCGCCAGCGATGCCTGGGCGGCCCTGGCGGCCCTTCCCAACGGAGGCGGTGGGCACTGGCAAGCCCTGGTGGCCGGCTTCCTGCTCAAATCCGGCCACGCGGGCGAGGGACAGGCCATCCTCGATGCGGGTCTCGCGCTCCACCCCGACCATCCTGGGCTCCAGCGTCTCAAGACCCTGGCGACCCGGACCTGATGGTCCGCCTCAGCCTCTCCATGATCGTCCGGAACGAGGCGGAACGCCTGGGGGCATGCCTTGCCTCGGTTCGCGGGCTGGTTGACGAGATGGTCGTGCTCGACACCGGTTCGACGGATGCCACCCTCGCGGTGGCCGCCGCCGCCGGAGCGCGCACCGGGCGGTTCACCTGGATCGACGACTTCGCCGCCGCCCGGAAAGCCAGCCTGGAGCTCTGCACCGGGGACTGGATCCTCATCCTCGATGCGGATGAGCGCCTGGATCCCGCGGGAGCAGCCGCCATCCGCACGGCCCTGGTACGCCCCTCGGCCGAGGGCTTCCTCCTCACGATCCGCAACTACCTCCCCAGCGGCGCCTACCTGGGCGTGCATGGGGGCACCAGGCCCAATCCCGGCGGATTCCCTGGCACCGAAAGGCTGGCCTACGTCACCGAGTTCCCCGCCCTACGGCTCGTCCGGCGTCATCCGGAACTGATCTACAGCGGGCGGATCCACGAACTGCTGGACCCCGCCTTCGAATCCCTCGGCTGGCATGCCGCGCCCCTGGCCGCGGTCATCCACCACTTCGGGAAGGCCGAACCGGAGCGGGAGCAGGCCAAGCAGGGCACCTACTTCCGCATCGCCCAGGCGGAGGCGGAGGCGCACCCAGCCGATCCCCGGGCCCAGTACAACCTGCTCCAGGAAGCGGCCATTCTGGAGGCCTGGGGGCCCTGTGCGGAGGCGGCACAGGCCTTCCTCCGCCTCCAGTCCTGGGCACCATTCAAGGTCTACCTGGACGGGGCGCGGGCACTCCGGGAACTGGGGCGCCTCGAAGAGGCCGAGGCCCTGCTCCGCAGGGCACCGGCCACACCGGAAACCCGGGCGGCCCTGCTTACGGCCGAAGGCGACCTCCGCCTGGCGATGGGACAGGAGGAGCGAGGCGTGTCCGCCTTCCTGGAGGCCATTGACGGCGACCCGCACGGTACCCTCCCCTTCCTGCGGCTGGCCGAATGGCTGCGCCGGAAGAACGAAGCCGGCCAAGCCCGGGCCCTGCTCCAGGCGGGCCTGGACCAGAACCCGCAGGACCTCCTGCTGTGGGAGGCCCTGGTGGGACTCGCTGCCGCGGAAGGGGATCTTGCCGCGGCGGGCCGCGACGCCTGGGACGCCCTCGCCGCCTTCCCCGGCGGTGGCCAGGGACTCTGGCACCAATTGGCCGCCCACGCCCTGCTGCGGGGAGGAAACCGGACCGAGGCCGCCGAGGTGCTGGCCCGGGGGCTTGCCGCCTTTCCGGCCGATCCAGAGCTGCGCCGCCTCCAGGCCCAGGTCGGATCGGGAAACGACTGAACCTACTCCCGGTCCTGGCGCCCCAGCATGGCCCGCAGGCCTGAACCCAGGCGGCCCAGGATGGAGGCGGAGCCCTCCTTCAAGGCCTGGGGTTCCTCTTCGCCTGCGGCCCAATCCGAGGGGACGGCGACGGAGGGATCCAGCTCGAGGGCCCGCCGGAAGCAGCCCTGGGCGTTGGCTATGAATCCCTTGCGATGGTAGAGCTCGCCCATGAGGACCCAGGGCTCCGCCACCTTCGGCTTGAGGCGGGAGGCGACCTGGAGGGCTTCGATGGCCCGGGTGGACCAGGCGGGGTTGGCCAGCCTCAGGCGGCCGAGCAGCAGCCAGGCATCGTAGGATTCGATGGAATCGCCATCCAGCTTGATGGATTGCTCCAGGGCCCGGATCGCCTCGCTGGTGCGCTCCTGCATCAGATAGGACTTGGCCTTGATGAACAGCCGTCGGGCCCGATCCTCAACCGGCTCCTCCCCCGGTTCCACGACCGGCTCGGGCTGCGGCGCCTTGGCGGCGGGCGCGACCGGCGGATCGGGCGGCATCACCAGTTCCAGGGGTTCCCCGTGGTAGGGCATGGCCTCCACCTCGGGGGCCGCGGGCAGGGGCGGCGGGAACGGCTCGAGGTCCTCGGCCAGGATCTGGATGGGCTCGGGCTCGGGCGCCGGAGGAGGCTCCGGCTTCGGCAGGAGGGGGAGATCGCCCTTGATGAGCGAGAGCCCGCCGAGGGTCCACAGGGTCGCCACGAGGCGGGCCGCATCCACCGTCTCCAGCCCGGTGAGGGACGTGAGGGTATCGCAGGCGAGGGGTTCGGTGCCCATGAGCGTCATCGCATAGGCGATCTTCGGGTTCAGCGGGAGGTCGGAGAGGGTGAGGAGCAGGTCCGGCGGGGCCTGCCAGCGCCAGTCGGGTTCGCTGCGGAACATCTCGACCAGCTCGCGGTCGATCTGCGCGCTCTGGAAGACGTCCCAGACCAGGCGACGGTGGTCCAGCCGGAACTGGAGATCCCCGCTGAGGTTCCCGTCGAGGGGGCCGGGGAGCCAGGTCAGCTTCAGGATGGGATGCTCCAGGGCGTGCAGCAGGACGGAGCCCAGCAGCTCGTGGAGGCGGGCGTCCCGCTCCTCCACGGTCATGAGCCCCCACTGCACCACGCGATCGCCGACCCGCGAGCCCTCGCCGTCGGCCAGCAGCTCGTTGAGGGCCGCCATGTCGAGCACGCCCCGGCGGATGAGGAAGTTGCCGAACTGCTCGCCCACGGCATCGCTGCGCAGGTACTTGAGGTCGCCGCCGGCCCAGTAGAGACGGCGGGTCCCGTCGTTCTGCTCCAGCACGAGCTCCCCCCCGGCTCCCTGCTGATGGAGGGAGCCCATGAGGGCGGGAAGGAAATGGCGGAGGCGGACTTCGGGCACTCACACTCCGGGAATCGACTTCTAAGTTTGCATTTTCCAGGCCAGGATTCCAGTGCTGAAAACAGCGTCTTCATGCCGGGATATCCCAAGTCCCTTGGCCCCGACCAGGACTGGGCCTATGCTTTCCCTCCATCCAGCCCCGGCCTGGGAGACTCTGCATGTTCGAGAAGCTCGGCAAGTTCGAGATCCGCCGCGTCCTCGGGAACGGCGCGATGGGCGAGGTCTACCTCGGCGTGGACCCCTCCATCGGCCGCGAGGTGGCCATCAAGACCATCCTCCCTGCGGCCGCCCAGGGCGGCGAGGCCAAGGAGCGCTTCGCCCGGGAGGCCCGGGCCGCGGGCGTGCTGAACCATCCGAATCTGGTGACCATCTACGAGTTCGGCGAAGACCAGGGCGTGCTCTACATCGCCATGGAGTTCGTGAAGGGGCACGACCTCGATGAGCTCATCTCGCAACAGGCCCTGACGCGCTCCGAGATCCTCGAGGTGCTGGCCCAGGTCTGCGACGGGCTGGGCTTCGCCCACCGCCAGCACATCGTCCATCGCGACATCAAGCCCACCAATGTGCGGGTCCAGCGGGACGGCCGCCGCCTCCACAGCAAGGTGATGGACTTCGGCGTGGCCAAGATCAGCAATTCGGACATGACCGCCACGGGCATGGTGATGGGCACGGTCAGCTACATGGCCCCCGAGTACATCCGCACCGGCAAGCCCGACCCCCGCAGCGACCTCTTCGCCGTGGGGGTCATGCTCTACGAGTCCCTCAGCGGGAGGAAGCCCTTCGCCGGGGACACCACCCCCACCATCCTCTACAAGATCGTCAACGAGCCGCCGGAGCCCATCGACACCCAGCAGCTCCAGGGCATCAGCCCCGCCATCAAGTCCGTGCTGGACCGGGCCCTCACCAAGAATCCGGACGACCGCTACCAGACGGCCGAGGATCTGGCCAAGGCCCTGCGGGCGGCCAAGGATCCCTCCTGGATGGGCCAGCTCGAGGAGGCCACCAGCCTGCTGCAGAGCGGCGCGGCGCCCACGGCCCCCACTCCGGCGCTGGCCCCGCCCGCCGCGCCCACCGCTTCCGCCACCCTGGTGCTTCCCCCGCCCGCCGCGGCCCCCCGGACCGCCCCCCCACCGGCGACCGCTCCCCGTCCGGCCTCCGGATCCCGCACCGGGCTCTGGATCGGGACGGCCGCGCTGCTG
>JAJYBX010000042.1 GCA_021778785.1 Acidobacteriota bacterium | reverse complement strand
GCCCTGGCGGCGGTCCTTCACCATGCGCCCGAAGGTGAGGCACAGGGCGGCGGGGATGAGCAGGATGGCAAGGGTCTGCAGGAAGTTGGAGAGGGGGGTGCTGTTCTCGAAGGGGTGGGCCGCGTTGGCCCCGAAGAACCCGCCTCCATTCGTCCCCAGCATCTTGATGGCGACCTGGGAGGCCACGGGTCCCAGGGCCAGCACCTGGCCAGTGGCGGTGTGCACGTAGGGCGCGAGGGTCTCGATGACGCCCTGGGAGGTGAGGACGAGGGCGAAGACGACCGAGAGTGGCAGGAGGATGTAGACGACGCTCCGCACCACGTCCACCCAGGCGTTGCCCAGCCCCGTGGCGCTGCGACGCTGGATGCCCCGCACGAGGGCCGCGAGTACGGCGATCCCCGTGGCCGCGGACAGGAAGTTCTGCACGGTGAGCCCCAGCATCTGGGTCAGGTAGCTGAGGGTGCTCTCCCCGCCGTAGGCCTGCCAGTTGGTGTTCGTGGCGAAACTCACCGCCGTGTTGAAGGAGAGGCCCGCCGGCACGTTGGCGAGGTGTTCGGGATTCAGGGGGAGCCAGGCTTGGGCCCGCATCAGCGCGAACACGGCGGCCATCCCCAGCAGCTTGAGGAGGGTGATGGACCAGGCGTAGGTGGCCCAGCCCATGTCCCCGTTCTCCCGCACCCCCATCAGGCGGAGGAGGCCCCGCTCCAGGGGATGGAGCAGCGGATGCAGGAAGGTGCGCTCCCCCTCCAGGACCTTCGCCATGAAGGCCCCGAGGGGGGGCGCCAGGGCCAGCAGCAGGGCGAGGAAGAGGAGGTTCTGCGTCCAGGCATGGCTCATGCCTCACCTCCTGTTCGGCGCCCCTTCGGGGCTTGGTGGCACAAAGGGGCCCGCCGCGCCTGCGTCGGGCTCATTGGAAACGCTCCGGCTTGAGCAGGGCGAAGGCCAGGTAGGCCAGGAGGCCCAGGGCCAGGATCAGGGCCACGGTGAGGGCGGGCGTCATGGTCACCTCGCCACGAAGGGGAGCTGGATCAGCAGCCAGACCAGGGTCGGGAACCAGGTGAGGGCCAGGACGAACCCGGCCTCCAGGCGATGGCGCCGGCCGCCGGCGTGGATCAGGTGGCGGGCGACGGCGGCTCCGCCGAAGCCCGTCAGCAGGCCCATGGGCGGGAACCAGGGCATCTGGACTCGCATGTCGCCTCCGGCACCGGGAAGGCCCCCGGGCAGTTCCAGCGTCGGTCGGCCGGGATTAGCGCGGGGTTAAGAGATCCCGTCCCGGCGTTAGGAATCCGTTAACGCCCGGTCTTTTAACGCCGCCTTAATGCCCCGGCGGGGACACTGCCGCCGGGCCTCGACGCCCCGGAGGGAGTGCGCATGCGTCAGCTTGTCCTGTTCGCCCTGGTGGCGGGAATCCCCGCCTGGGCCGGGGGAGACACCCCGGCCACCCCCGCGGCCCCGGCGGAACCCTTCGCCTTCGCCGATTTCACCTGGCTGAACGGGAACAGCCGGCAGAAGGACGCCCTGCTGGACTCGAAGTACTTCACGGGCGAGTTCCGGGCGGACATGAACCTGGTCTACGACTTCAACCATCCCCAGGACCACACCCTCGTGGGATCGAGCGAGCTGGGGCGCACGAATGAAGTGCAGGTCCAGCAGCTGGGCCTGGGCGGGGACTTCCACTGGGAGCACGTGCGGGGCCGGATCATGACCCAGTTCGGCATGTACTCCACCATGACGCCGCGCAACGATGCGAGTCCTTCCAAGGGCCAGTGGCAGACCGACAACGCCTACCGCTACATCTCGGAAGCCTATGGCGGCTACCACTGGGATGCCCTGCATGGCGTCAACCTGGACGCGGGCATCTTCATGTCCTACATCGGCCTCTTCAGCTACTACAACTTCGACAACTGGGCCTACCAGCCCTCGTACGTCTCCTCGAACACGCCCTGGTTCTTCAACGGCCTGCGCCTCCAGGTCTTCCCCAGCGACAAGCTGAAGCTGGAGCTGTGGCTCATCAACGGGTGGCAGTCCTACAACATGTTCAACAACACGCCGGGCCTCGGGGCCTCGTTGAACTGGCGCCCCACCGGGAGCGTGAACATCATCTCGAACAACTACTTCATCGGGGCGGACACGCTGGGGAACCAGAAGCGCACCCGGCGCCACACGGACAACAGCATCCAGTGGAAGTACTGGGAGCGGCCGGATCGTTTCGTCACGCGCATGGCGGCGACGTTCACCTTCGACCTGGGCGACGAGCAGGGCGGCGGGGTCAGCCGCTCGGGCACCGCCACGGAGCCCAAGCAGTACTTCGCCGGCTGGATGCTCTACAACCGCTTCTGGTTCGGCGAGCGCCACGCGGTCACCCTCGGCGGGGGCGCCATCACGAACCCGGGGCGCTACCTGGTGCTGATGCCTCCGATCAACGGCGCCACCGCCGCCTCGGGCACGCCCTACTTCACCCAGAATCCGGGGGATCCGTACCACGCCTGGGACGGGTCGGCGACCTACGACTACATGCCGAACCCCTACCTCACGATGCGCGCCGAGTTCAATCGCCGCGGCGCCAGCGTGCCCTACTTCGCCGGCCCGGGCGGCGTCACGCCGCCCGGGGGCAACCAGGGCATCCCGGGCTCAACCGTGGCGGGCTGGGCGCCGGATCTGCGCAGGACCGAAAGCCGGATCACCCTGGCCATGCTGGTGAAATTCTGACCAGGGTTCGATTCACTTCCGGAACAGCGTCCTACTGCTCATCGAAGTAGGCGTCGTCGTGGAGATCCTCCCAGCCCGTGACCATCGCCTTGAGGTTGGTGAGGGGCGTGTGGCCGGTGGTGGTGAGGTAGACATGGCCGACCAGGAAGGCCACGAGCCCGAAGGCGGTGGCGACGTGGAGCACGGCGATGATCCAGAGGCTGGAGGCCGGCCAGTGGAGGGCGTGCTGCAGGTTGGGGTAGAAGTAGTACAGGGCGCCGGTGGTGATCTGGATGGGGATGATCATCACCTTGAAGCCCAGGTAGGCCAGGCGCTGGAGGGGGTTCAGCTTGGCCATCCGGTGCTTCTTCACGGGGTGGGGGGCCCCCTTGAAGATCCCCGTCAGGTAGAAGGCCACCATCTCGCGGAGGAATGTGCGGGTGGGGATGTACTGCCGCCATTCGCCCGTCGTGACATGCCAGAAGATGGCGAACACGATGAGCACCACCAGCGTCACGGCCAGGGTGTTGTGGAGGGAGACGGCCCGCTCGAAACCGAACAGGTGGATGCCCAGGCCCCGGATCTCGAAACCGGTGAGCATCATGAGGATGATCAGGAGGGCCTGGGCCCAGTGCCAGAACCGCTCGAACGCTTCATAAAGCAGTACGCGTCGCATGGAATCTCCTAGAAATGACCCTTGGTGTAGCGGATGAACCCATGGATGCCCACGCCGAGCAGGGTCAGGGCGATGATCCCCAGGCCGATCTGATCCAGGCCCCGCCCGCGGTCGCGGCCGATCAGGTAGAAACCTGACACCTGGGCCAGGCGCCCCTTCCGGCTGTGGCACTCGGTGCAGGAGAGCGCCTGTTCCTTCGGGGCCACCATGTGGGTGATGGGCCAGAGCATGGTGGTCTTCACGAAGCCGTGGTGGCCGCTGTAGGGGAGACCGGCGGTCTCCATCCCCATCCGGATCGCCACGTCCCAGTTCCAGTCGCCCCAGTAGGCCCCGGACCCCTTCGGCCCGGCGGTGTAGGGGGCCACGAACCGGTTCAGCACCGTGTCGTAGGGCTGGACGCCGTCATGGAGCTTGAAGGGCCAGATCTTGGCGTTGGGATCCGCGTAGCTGCCTTCCGCGGGGTTCAGGACCACCGGGCCGTCCTTGGGAATGCGCAGGGTGTCCGTGAGCCGCGTGAACGTGAGGTTGCCGTTGTACCAGATGTAGGTCGGGGTGACATTGCGCGCCCACTTCATCACGCCATGCATGCTGTTGTAGTCCTCGAAGCCGTTGGCATCTTCTTCTTCGTAGCCCTTCCCATCCTTCAACCGCCCTGCGGTGGACCAGTCCCAGTAGAGGTTGGTGGGGATCTTCCCCCGCGCGAAAGCGGGGATGTGGCAGGTCTGGCAGGCGACCTTCTGGTAGTGGCGGTTCAGGATGTACGAGCGGTGGGGCGAGTCCGAATGGCAGGCGGTGCAGGCCATGCGGGACACGGCCTCGCCCGGGTACTTGGGCTGCTCCCGCCGGTCGGCCGGCACGACGTAGTTCGGGCCGTTGATCCTGTGCCCGTCGGACACATGGCAGTCGATGCAGTCCATGCCCGCGCCCTGCTTGGACATGTGCACGTCCTCGGCGCGGGGGGCATTCAGGATGGTGTCGTCCAGGTCCCCGTGCTTGGTGGCGTCGCCGCCGCCGCCGAAGAAATGGCAGGTTCCGCAGTTCCGGTTGGTGGGGGCGCCCACCTTCTGGGCCACCTCCGCCAGGGGCACGGCGGGATTCGGGAGGCCCGCCTTCTCCTTCTCGTAGTCCCCCGTGGTGTCGTGGCAGACGAGGCAGTCCACGTTCTCCTGGTTCGTGAAGTCGAAGGTCTTGTCCTTGTACCCGTAGCCGACATGGCACCGGGCGCAGGATTCGGTGTTCCCGCCGATGGTGGAGATGCAGTAGTTGTTCACCAGGTGGGTGGACTTTCCGAAGCCGTCCTGGCCTCCCTTGGAGATGTTCCAGGTCCAGTGGGACGTGGCCATCACCTGCTCGGCGGCCTTGGTGTGGCAGGTGAGGCAGGCCCTCGTGACCGCCGGCCCGTCCCCGTCCTTGAAGGGGCCCTGCAGGATCTTGAACTTGCTGTGGTCCGCGGTGAGGCGGTGGGCCTTGGCCTCGTGGAACGCCGTGAACGAGCCGTGGCCGGTGGCGCGGGCAGGGGGCTGGGCCTGGCCCAGGGCGAGCGGGAGCATCAGGCCGAGAAGGGTTCCGAGGGCCCTTCCCGGCCTGGCATGGGAGGGTCTTCGCGGTGGGTGGAACATGCGGGCTCCTGGAGGCCCGGGGGTTGACCCGGGCAAGGCGGAAGAACGGGTGGAGGAGGTGGGAGGGTGTCGTGGGAGCAGGGCGCGGCCCGCCGCGGATCGACGCGGTGGTCGCGGAGGATCCGTGGGTGCTAGGTCCGGCAGCTGGGGCCGGGGTCGGCCTCCAGGTCGCCGGCCTCGAAGCGGATCGCCGCTTCCTCGGGGGTGCAGGGCGCCTTGAGGATCCGCACCAGGATGCCGGCGGATTCCAGCGAGAACCGGGCGCCCGTCCCCATCCCGAGGCCCACCACCGCGCGGCAGTCGCCGAGCAGGTGGACGAAGCGGCCATGGTCGTGGCCATGTCCATGGTCGTGGGCATGATCCGGGTGCCGGTCCTGGCCCGTGCCGGCCTGGTCGTTCAGCCGCAGCTCCCGCTGGTGGATCCGGCCCTGGTCCACATCGAGGATGAGGAAGGCCGGGCTCCGCCCGAAATGGGCGGAGATCCGGGTGTCGTGGGTGACGGGAATGGCGACTTTCATGGCTGACCTTCCGTGTCCTCTGGCCGTGTCAGGCGTTGCTGGGGCGTCAGGGCGGGCCGGAGGTCGAGGATGGGAACGCCGTCCTCGCTGTCCAGGCCGATGACATGGAGGAGTCCGGCTTCGGCATCGACGTCCACGATGCGGGCCCGCAGGAACTCGATGGGATTGGGCCGGTCCAGGTCCATGGTGGCGAACACCCCGCCGGGCCGGTCCGCGGCCTGCCAGGGACTCCCGGGGCCTCGTTCGGTCGCGCCGTGGTAGGTGATCACCCAGAGCTCCTGGCCATGGTAGAGGCCCAGCAGCCCCGATCCGTACGGCTGGAAGAGCTGGAGCGTGGCCCCCCCGCGCGGGACGAAGTACTTGGGGGTGGGCCGCCGTTTCCGGTTCGCCATGTGGACGAGGCCGATGGGCGAAAGGAGGAAGGCCACGGGCGGGTTGGATGGATGGGTCGCGTGGGGAACGGGTTCAACCAAGGCCCACCTCCGTGGTCCTGGGGGGGGCGGCGTCAGGGAGGCGAGCTCCCAGGGCGCCGACCCCGGAGTGGCAAAAGGAACGGTTCATGCTGAATCCCCTCAAGCCTTCGGATGAAGGGGGCCGGTTCAGTGCCTGGCCTGGCTCAGCAGGACCTTGACGAGGTTGTCGAACAGCGAGCTGTAGGTCGCCGCCCCGTGGATGGTCTCGATGGAGGAGGAGACCTCGATGACCTTCACCCCCGCGTGTTCGCGGAAGGTCTCGACGTACTCCGGCGGCGTGTTGGGATCCACCAGGATCAGGTCCGCCTTCATCTGCCGGATGTGGGTCAGGAGGGACTGGGGGGTGGGAAGCTCGCCGGGGGTGCCCTTGCACACCACGAATTCGGGGCCCCCCATGGCGGAGAAGTTCTGCCAGCCGCACTGGGCGCTGAAGATGCGCAGGCCGTGCAGGGGCTTCAGCTCCGTCTTCCAGCGGGCGATGTCGCCGGCGAGGGTCTTCTGGAACGCCTCCGCATTGGCCAGGAACTGGGCCCGGTTCTTCGGCCTCAGCTCGCCGAGGCCCTTCGCGATGTTCCGGGCGATGACGCCGCCGTTGGCGGGGTTGAGCCAGAAGAACGGATCGCCGGCGGCGAAGGCGAAATCCACGTAGCCGAAGCAGGTGGAAGTGGGCAGGTTGGTCCGTGCGGTCCCCTTCGAGACATCGATCCACCGGGGTTCCCCACCCTTCTGGGCCCCGGCGCGGAGGGCGGAGGAGATGGCGGCGGATTCCTTCAGGAACCCGCTCCAGACGATCGCCTCGGAGCCGGCCAGGCGGCCCCTGGCCTCGGGCTCGATCTGCAGATCCTTCCGGAGGATGCAGCCCTTGAAGAGGCTGACGGTGTCCACCTGGCCGCCGCCGACGGCCCGGACGATCGGTTCGAGGTCCGGCACGGACACGGCCACGGTGAGGCGGCCCTCGTTCTGGCGGGCGCGGGCCGCGAACGCGGTTCCGCTGAGGGCGAGGAACACGAGCAGCGCGCGGGCGGCCCGGTTGGATGTGAGGAAATTCATACGACCTCCTGGAGGTGGGTGGTGTCCGCGCCAGCCCGGCAGACGGATCCCGACCGCCCCGGAGGGCAGGTGGGCGAGGACGGGCAGGGGACGGTGGGGGGGAGCCGCGCGGCTGGCGGTCTCCGATGGATTCAGGCAGACCCTTTCCTGCGTTCCGAAGGGACCGGGATCCTGGGCGTGTCGTCGGATGGGCCCTGGGTCACCCCTGACCCATCCGTGCTTGGACTGCGTGGCGCCCAGGCAAACAGGTAGAACGCAAGGGTCTTGCCTGTTTTGATAAGATGATTATTTATCGTGTTTAAATCAAATCAAAAGCTCGCATGAGCATATGGTCATCGCAATTTGCAGTGGATGATGAAGGAACTGCTATTGCGGTCTGCAGGGGTTCACCGTGGCTTGAGTTTCCGCCACAGGGTCGTGGTGTGGATGCCCAGTTCCCTGGCTGCCGCGGTGCGGTTGCCGCCGTGGCGCTCCAGCGCCGCCTGGATCATGGCCAGTTCCTGGCTCCGGATATCGCGGCTGGGGGCCGACTCCTGGGCCCTCCCTGGGCCGATGAGGGCCCCTCCGAAGGTCGAAGGCAGTTCGGAAGCCTGGATCTGGTCGTGCCGGCACAGCACGCAGGCATGCTCCACGGCGTTTTCCAGTTCGCGGATGTTGCCGGGCCAGGTGTGGCGCATCAGCAGGTCCATGGCCTCCGGGGAGAAGCCCTGGATGGGCTTGCCGTGCAGGGCGATCTGCCGCTCCAGGAAGCGCCGGGCGAGGGCGGGGATATCCTCCCGCCGCTCCCGCAGGGGGGGGATTGCAATCTGCATGACGTTCAGACGGTAGAACAGGTCCTCCCGGAACCGCCCCTCCGCCACCTCGGTCCGGAGATCCCGGTGGGTGGCCGCGATGAAGCGGACGTTCGCCTTCACGGGATCGCTCGATCCCAGGGGTTCGTAGGTCCGCTCCTGGAGGACCCGGAGCAGGCGCACCTGGAGGGCCGGGGAGATGTCGCCGATCTCGTCCAGGAACAGGGTCCCCCCCTCGGCCGCGGCGAGGCGCCCCTTCCGGTCGCGCTTGGCATCGGTAAAGGCCCCGGCCTTGTGTCCGAACAGTTCGGCTTCCAGCAGGGTGTCGGGCAGGGCCCCGCAGTTGAGGGCCACGAGCGGCTTCCGGGCGCGGGCGCTCAGCTCGTGGATGGCCCGGGCCATGAGTTCCTTTCCGGTGCCGCTCTCGCCCTGGATCAGCACGGTGCTGTTGCTCTCGGCGATGAGCGGGAGGAGCTCGAAGATCTCCCGCATCCGGTGGTTGGTGGAGGTCATGTGCTGGAAGGTGGCCCGGCCCTCCGCCGCCTTCCGCAATTCCTCCACGACGGTCAGGTCGCGGAAGGATTCCACGCCGCCGACCACATCCCCCGAGTGGTTCCGGAGCAGGGCGGTGCTCACGCTGATGGAGACCTTCCGGCGGGTCGAGGTGTGGATGTTCACGTGCTTGTTGGCCAGGGGCGACCCGGTGGCCATGGTCTCCTTGAGCGCGCAGGCGCCTTCGCAGATGTCCGCGTTGAAGACCTGCCAGCACGGCCTCCCCATCGCCTCCTCCGGCGTGATGCCGATGATCTCCGCGGCGGCGCGGTTGAAGGACGTGATGTGGAACTGCTCGTCCACCGTGAAGACGCCGTCGTTGATGGAATCGAGGATGGTCCGGAGATCGTTCGACAGCTTCTCGGAGGCTGTGCCGGCCTGCGACTTTCGGCTGAAATACTTCATGGCAACCACCGCCCCTGCATTATGCAATGGGCGGGCCGCCCCGGACGGTGGGGGGGCGGGATCGTGTCCAAGCTCACAGGCAATTCCACCAAAGGAAAACCCCCGCAAGCGGGGGCTTTTCTTTGGTGGAGGTGGTGGGAGTCGAACCCACGTCCAAGACATGCCGGATGGCGGCTCTTCCACAGGCTTGGTCCGCTCTTGAAACCTCCCGGCGGAGAACGGACGAGCCGCTCGGGACGTGTGCCCCCTGGTCTCGGCCGCCCTCAGGGGGCGTCGGGGCGGCCCATCTGGTGCCCTGTCCGGCAGGCCGAAGCCACCCTTTCAGGGGTTTAACGAGCCCGGTACCCAGAGATCCCGGGGACTCGCTCGGAGCCTAGGTTGCCCTAGGCAGCGAGAGCCAGTTCGAAGTTATCGTTGGCAGTTTGATTTGGGCGGCTTGATGAGGGGGCCAGCCGTCCAACCCCCGCCTGCACCAGGCACCCGGATCACGACCTGTCGAAACCGGTCACCCCCGTTGCACTGATCGCCCGCCACATCCGATCCCCGCGAGGCTGCGGTTGTGGGGGAGATCGAGTATGGGGCCCCGCGCCCGCCTTCACAAGGGCGCGAGGGCCTTGGGGCGAGTGACGGCGGGGCTGTCGCCGTCGGCGAAGCGCCAGGGACGGGCCTGATCCTCGGGGGAGGCGAAGGCGATGCCCAGGCGGGGGCCGGCCAGGATGCGGGCGGGCGGGGGTCCGGGCCGCAGTTCCAGCCCGCCTTCGGGCAGGAGGTCGTGGCCATTGAAGCTGCGGTCCAGGCCCAGGGCCTGGGCCACCTTGCCGGGGC